>JAEUQS010000291.1 GCA_016789625.1 Acidobacteriota bacterium
GTCGCGTCGGAAATGGCGGAGCCCTCCGCCAGGAGCGCCCGGGTGCCGACGTCTTCCGCGCGGGCGCGCACGGCCGCTTTCCGGCTGGCCGCCAGGCTCTCCGAGAAGCCCGCGTAGATGTCGGGCGCTGCCTCGAGCGCCGCCGTGACGCGTTCGGAGGCGAGGCGGTTCATCTGCCAGCTCGCGAACCCGAGCGCTCCGCCCAGGGTCACCAGGAGGAGTGCCGCCGCGCCGCCGAACATCCGCGTCCCGAGCGGCAGCGCACGGGGCCTCGGCGTTTCGCCGCTCTCGATCCGGCGGGTGGTGAGCAGCTGTTCCTTCGTCTGCGAGGGGGCCATCAGTAGCGCTCGTTTCCCTTCGGATAGGCCTCGCCGTACTTGTTGGCGTGCGGCTTCTCGACGAACGCGCGCCCGTCGAGCTGCTCGCTGATGCGGGCGTCCTGTCCGGCGACGACCTCGATGGTGAGCTCCTTCTCTCCGCCGCGCTCGTGCCAGATCTTCACGGTGTGGCGGCCCGGGGGCAGGCCCGGGATGCGGAACGTTCCGTCCGCGGCGGTGAGCGTGAACGGGCCCTTGTCCACCACCAGGAGATACGCCGCCATCTTGGGATGGATGTTGCAGTAGACCCTCACCACTCCGGGCTTCTGCAGCGTGACGTCCTTGGACGCGCCGTTCTTGTAGAGACCCAGATCGAACTCGGCGCCGGGCGTGAGGCTGAAGACGTTGTGGAAGACCGAGTCGTCATTGGGGAACGCGACCGAGGCGCCGGCCGGGACCGCGAGGACGTGCGGCGCGAAGCGCTTGTCCTTCTGCCGCAGAGACGGCTTGCCCGGTGAGCGGGACCCCGGCGCGCTCGGCACCCACACGACGGCCTCGGCCGCCGGCGAGGCCCCCGAGGCCCCGAGAACCTCGAGCCTTCCCGTCAGGTTCCCGGTCCGAGGGGCCGCTGGCGGAGCTGGCGCGGCGGTCGCCGCGGGGGTGGCGCGCGGAGTGGCCGGCGGGGGAGACGGGATGGCCGTCGCACTCGCCGCCGGCGACGCCGGCGACGCAGTCGACGCAGGCGACGCAGTCGACGCAGGCGACGCGGTCGCCACAGGCGTCGGGGAGGCCGCGACCGGAGCGGCCGTCGGGGCCGGCGTCGGGGCGGCGCTCGCAACCGGTTGGGGCGCAACGGCCACGGGTTGAGGCGCGGGCTGCGGCTCGGGCGCCGGTTTCGGCGGGACGGTGCTCCGGCACGACGCCACGAGGGTGAGCACGCCGAACGCGAGCGCCCTCCGGGCTCCAGTCTTCATTGCAAGCTCCTCGCTCGATGGAAACGGACATGAAAAAAGGGGGACCGTGAATCGGCCCCCCTTCTCTTACGGGTTCGATGCGGGTGCCAGATCAGGTCAGGGGATCGACTGGACGATGCTCCCCTGGAAGGTCGAGTAGATGAATCCGCAGCCGTTCGAGTAGTAGATGCGGATGATGTCGGTGTTGCCGGCGCCGCCGCCCGCGTTCCAGTAGTACTGGCCGGGTCCGGCGTACTCGAAGTAGCTGCCGGTCTGGTTCTGGACGTAGGCGAAGGTCAGGCGGTCGGGATCCGGGACGCCGGTGATGGTGATGAGGTGCCTCGTCGCCGGCAGAACCACGAGATTGTTGGGCGAGATGAGCGGGACGGGCAGCCCGGTGTCGACGTGGACCGTCAGGTCCTTCGTGATCCGTGCTCCGTTTGCCGCGATGGCCGTCAGCTTGAAGATCGTCGTGCTCGAGATCGTGAAGCCGTAGGAACCGTTGGCGGGGAGCTGCCCGTCGAAGCCGCTGATCAGCACGGAGCGGACGTCCTCGGTCGCCCACGAGAGCACGATGTTCGCGTTGGGGCCGCAGCCGACCGGCGGATCCGCGGTGAAGGAGACGATGCGCGGCGAGCCCGCGGGCACGACGACGACGGTGAAATCGGACGTGGCCGATCCGCAGTTGCCGTTCACGGTGAGGCGGACGATGTCGGTGCCGGACGTGGTGCCGGCCCGGTAGAAGAACTGGTTGTTGCTGATCGTGAACGTCGAGCCCGTGGATTCCTGCTGCACGAAGGAGTAGGAGATCGAGGAGGCGTTGTAGGGCAGGACGCCGTCGACGATGCCGCCGATCGTGGTGGAGGTGGACTGCGGTTGCGGGATCGGCGGCGCGGTGGCCGGCGTGATGTTCACGCGCCGGGTCTCGGTGGTCGATGCGCCGGTCGACGCCGTGGCGATGAGCGTGAGATCGCTCGTGGTGTTGAGAGTGAGCGTCGCGGTGCCGTTCGCCGGCAGGCCGCCACCGAGGCCCGTGATGCTCACGGTCTGAGCTCCTTGCGTGGCCCAGGTGAGCGTCACGTTGAGGGGGCTGCAGCCGGAGCTGGGCGTCGCCGAGAACGTCGAGACGACGGGAGCGGTGCTGAACGCGCCGCGTGTGACGGCAAAGGGAACCTCGGTGCCGTCGCTCGTGTCCTGCCGGTTGCGGAAGGCGTACGGCATGCCGGAGCCCGAGAGGAAGCGGGCCCGGAGCGCCATGCCCGACTTGTCGTTCGTCGAGGCGATGAGGCTTCCGAGCGCGGCCTGGACGGCGCTGCCCGGAACGGCGTCGATGGTGCCCGACCCGAGGGCGTTGCCGTTCAAGTACGCGGTGAACTCCACGGAGCAGCCCTGCGCCGAGGCGCCGCTGCAGAGCACGCCGACGTTCGTGCGGTAGCCCGAGGTGGTCATCTCGGCTCCGCCCGCGGAGGCTTCATCGCCCGCGCGGAGGAAGTCGCCCGAGGTGATGGCCGTGACGCTCACGCCGAAACGCCCCGAGGGGGTTTCGTTGTACGTCTCGGACCACGCGGTGACGGCCGAGTCCGACCGCACCCGGAAGAGGAAGGCCCCGGCACCGTCCACTTCCGAAGGTGCCTGGATGACGGCCACTCCACGCGCGGGAATCGAGAACCCGCGGGTGGTGGCGATCGCTCCGCGCGCGAAGAACTCCACGGTTCCCGACGCAGGGGTCACGGCGCTGACGTACAGCGTCGTGTCGAAGCGGGACCCGGCCACGCCGGCTCCCCGGGCTCCCGGCCCGCCCCAGAGCTCGGTCGCTTGCGCGGCGGCTTCCGTTCGCGGTGAAGGCGCGGTGGCCCCCATCGCGGACGACCCGCTCACGACGAGCGCCAAAGCCATTCCAAGAAGCTGGACGGTCTTGTTCATCGTCACGCTCCGAATCCTTTCGGCCAGTCGCTGACTATTGATATGACGGCACTTGCGGGCATTTTACACCGTGCGCCCCGCGAATGGTGCGGCCTTGCAGCGCTATGCTTCCCGGCGATGATTCCGACGCAAGCTTCCTACCTCGGCGTGCCGGGTCTCCTCCTCTTCGGCGCGCTGCTCGTCGTGGCGCTCACGCTCTTCGCCTACACGGCCTCACGGCGCCTCCAGCTGCTCACGCTGGGCGGGGGAGAGGACGACCGGACCGACCACCTCCTGGACCGCATCCGGAGCGTCGTCGAGCTGGGCCTCCTGCAGCGCAAGATGTTCCGGGACCTCTACGCCGGCATCTACCACGTGCTCATCTTCGGGGGATTCGTCGTCCTCGCGGTGCGCACGGTCTCCCTGGTCTTCGAAGGGCTCTACCCCGAGGCGCGCGATCCGTTCCTCCCGTTCGGCCTCTGGGAGCCCTACCTCCTCCTCAAGGACGTCGTGCTCGTCACCACGTTCGCGGGGGTCGTGCTGGCGCTGGGCCGCCGCCATCTCGTGAAGAAGGAGCGGCTCGACCCGTCCTTCGACGCGGACCTCATCCTCTGCCTCATCGGGTTCCTCATGGTGTCCGACCTGGGCGCGGGAGCCGCGAAGTTCGTGCTCTTCCCCGAGACGGCGTCCCGGTGGGAGCCCGTCACGCTGGCCCTCGCGGGGCTGCTCCGCGGCTTCTCTCCCGGGCTGCTCACGGCCACGTATCACGGCTTCTGGTGGGCGCACCTCATCGCCGTGCTCGGCTTCGGCAACTACCTTCCCTACGCCAAGCACTTCCACGTGATCACGGCGCTCCCGAACCTCTTCTTCAAGAAGGTCGACGCCGCGGGAAAGATCAAGTCGTTCGACATCGAGAAGGCAGCGGAGCTCGAGAAGTTCGGCGTCTCGAAGATCGAGGACTTCACCTGGAAGCAGAAGCTCGACATGTTCACGTGCACCGAGTGCGGCCGCTGCCGGGAAGTGTGCCCCACGCACCTCACGGGCAAGCCGCTCTCGCCCAAGGGCTTCATGGTGGACCTCCGAAAGGCGCTGTACACGGACGGCCCCGTGATCCTCGACACGCTCACCGAGTACGGGGGCGAAGGCCTCGCCGAACGCCAGGCCGCGAGAAGGCCTCTCGTGGGCGGCTGGATCGATCCCGAGACCGTATGGGCCTGCACCACGTGCCGCTATTGCGAAGAGGCCTGCCCTGTGGGCATCACCTACGTCGACAAGATCATCGACCTCCGGCGGAATCTCGTGCTCGAGAAGAGCGAGTTCCCCAAGGAGGCGCAGACGGCCTTCAACGGCATGGAGCGCCAGGGGAACCCCTGGAACCTGCCCGCTGCCGACCGCGACGCCTGGACCCAGGAGCTTCCGTTCCCGGTGCTCACGATGGCCGAGGCGGCGCACGGCGACGTGGAGGTGCTGTTCTGGGTGGGCTGCGCGGGCTCGTACGAAGATCGCGCCAAGAAGGTCTCCCGCGCGCTCGCCACCCTCCTCACCGCGGCTGGGGTCAAGTGGGCGATCCTCGGCTCGGAGGAAGCCTGCACCGGAGATTCCGCCCGGCGGCTCGGCAACGAGTACCTCTTCCAGACTCTGGCGCAGCAGAACATCGAGATCCTCAACAACTACGGCGTCAAGAAGGTCGTCTCGAACTGCCCTCACTGCTTCAACACCCTCAAGAACGAGTACCCCGACTTCGGCGGGCACTTCGAGGTGAAGCACGGGGCCGAGCTCGTGGTCGAGCTCCTGAAGGAAGGCCGGATCCGGCTCGGGGAGCGGGTCGACAAGTCCATCTCGTTCCACGACCCGTGCTACCTCGGGCGGCACAACGGCGTTTACGAGGCGCCCCGGGAGCTGCTCGAGGCGATTCCCGGCGTCTCCGTCAAGGAGCTCGAGCGGAGCCGCGAGATGGGCATGTGCTGCGGGGCCGGCGGGGGCCGCATGTGGCTCGACGAGAAGATCGGCGCCCGCGTGAACCAGGCCCGCTACGCCGAGATCGAGGAGGCGGGAACGCAGGCCGTGGGCGTCTCGTGTCCGTTCTGCATGGTGATGCTGGGGAACGCGAAGACGGAGCTCTCCGGAAAGACCGAGGCGTTCGACGTGCTGGAGCTGGCCGCGGCGTCGCTCTCCGCGCTTCCCGTTCACCCGGGCGGGCCCCGATAATGCGGAAACATCTCGCCAGGAAAGAGGAACGCGCGTGAACGGTCCCAAGAAACCCGAGAGTACGCAGCCGATTCCCACCATCGGCTCTTCGGCGTCCATCACGCGGCCCACTCGGATCATCTCCGGGACGGCGTCCCCGCGGGAGACCACCGGGGTCACCAAGTCTCTCAGCGTGGGCACCGGGGATCCCGAGAGCGAGCACGAGAAGCGCATCGCGGAGCGGCGGCGCTACCACCGGCTGGGCCTCCTGAAGAAGCGAAAGGCCGCGCTCGTCGCCGAGATCACGGAGGAGGCCGAGGCTCGCATGCGCTGGACGTACCGGCGGAACGTGGGGCTGATCGTCCTGGGCGTCGCGATCGCCGCCTACCTCTGGGCCATGCTGGACCTCGGCTACGGCAACCAGTGGCCGGTGCTCGCGATCTGGGGTCTTCTCTCGGTGGGCGTCGTGAGCGGCTTCGGCGCTGCGGTGTGGTGGATGAACAGGGGCAGGCTGTAGCAGGAGTGCCTTGGGGAAACCATGGCCGGTTTCCCCAAACCCCTTCCGAGCCAATCGCTGTTTAGCCGGGGTGCGGGCCGGATAGCCGGTGCCCCCAAACCCCTTCCGAGCCAATCGCCGTTTAGCTTAGCGGGGGTGCAGGTCAGTCGTCGTCGAAGATGCCCTTCGGCTTGGAGGGATCCTTCTGCGCGCGATCGAGCGCCTCACGGAAGGTCTTCTCGAGGATGTCCTTCTTGTTCTTCTCGCGCTCGAACGTCGCCGCGAACAGATCCTCGGCGCGGCCCTTGCGCCTCTCGACCTCCCGAGCCGCCTCTTCCAGCGAGCCCAGCTTCTGCTTGTGCTGAGGTGGCTGGTGCGAGAGGACGGCGCCGGTCGCCCGGTCGACCCTGAGCGTCGACTCGCAGTCGGGGCAGTGCACGAGGAGGACGTCGTCGCTCATCCCTCCATTATCCTCCGGGCGCGAGATGACGAAGGCGACGGGCAGCGGCGAGGAATGGAAGAAGCGCCTGCGCAGCCTCGGCCTCAACCGGCGCCGAAAGGCCGTGCAGCCCGCTGAGAACGCCGGAACCTCGCGGATGCCGACCCGGCCTGTGGGCGACGCGGGTGAAGACCTGGCCGTGGCCTTTCTCGTCGCGCGGGGAGTCCGCGTCCTCGCGCGTAACGTGAGGTACGCCGACGCCGAGATCGACATCGTGGGCGCTCTGCCGGGCCTCGTGCTCTTCGTCGAGGTCAAACGCAGGAAGGGTTCTACCGCCGGCCTCGCGGCCGAATCGGTCACTTTCAGGAAGCGCCGCCGCCTCATCACGGCCGCGAGCCGGTGGCTCGCCGACAACCCGTCCCCATCGTTCCGGAACGTTCGCTTCGACGTGGTCACCGTCGACGGCGAGCCGCCGGCGATCGCGTGGATCACAGGAGCCTTCGATGTTTCGTAGCCGTTTCGCAGCGCTCGCGCTCTCCGCCGCCCTTCTCGCCGCCGCGCCCCTCGACGCCGGTCTCCGATTCACGAGAGTGTCGACGCCTTCGGGCGCCGACGTGAACGCCTTTGCCGTCACTTCGACCGCGCTCTACGCCGGCACGCGCCGCGGGGTGTTCCGGGGCGATGCCTCGGGTTTCGTGGAGGACGGGCTCTCGGCCGAGACGATCGTCTCGCTGGCCGCGTTCGAGGGAACGGTGTTCGCGGCGACCGGACAGCGGCTGTACCGGCGGACGGGATCCGGTTCGTGGCAGCTCGAGACGCTGCCGGGCACCGACTTCTACCCCACCGTTCTCACGCCGACCTCGGATGCCCTCTATGTCGGCGGGTTCGGTGTCCTCCGCCGGCAGGCGGGCGCGTGGTCCGTGCTGCCGAGTCCGGGAGGCCTGGTCTCGTCGCTTCTCGTCTCGGGAAGCGACCTCTACGCGGGCCTCTCGTTCGGGGGTCTCCTGAGGCTCTCGGGATCGGCCTGGGTTCAGGCGGGAACGGGGCTTTCCCCCTCCGACGGCGTCCGCTGTCTCGCGTCGTTCTCCGGCGCCCTCTACGCCGGCACCGCGCGCGGTCTCTATGTGAGCCGGGGCGCCGCGCCGTTCGTCGCCGAAACGGCGCTGGGCTCGCGCGAGATCCGTGCGCTCGGCGTCGGCCGCGGAGTGCTCCGCGCCGCGACCTCGAACGGCGTCTACCGCCTCTCGGGCTCCAGCTGGCTGCCCGACCTCGCCGGGCTCTCCACGTTCTCCGCGAAAGCGCTCGTCGAATTCCAGGGTGTGCCCGTCCTGGGTACCGAGGGCGGCCCCGTGGCGTCCAGCACCAACGATCGCTGGGCGCCGCTCGGACCCATCGCGGGCCAGCTCGTGTCCGACATCCTCGTGGGCGTGCGGGGAAACCCGTCTTCCGGAGACGCCGCGATCGCGACGCGGGGGGCCGGACTCGCGCTCCTCGGCGGAACGGCCTCGAGCCCGGTGCTGCCCGACGGCTGCGGTGACGTCCTCGCGCTCGCCCCCGCTCCCACGGGATCCGCGCGCTCTCTCCTCGCCGCCACGGCCTGCGGTCCCTACCTGGGTGACGCCGTGCTCTCGGCTGCGGGGTCGGGCCTCCCGCAGAACACGGCGGTCACCGGTCTGTCTCCGGCGTCGACGGGTGGCGTCGTCGGCTCCACGTCCGGGAACGGCCTCTACCGGTTCACCGGCAGCGGGTGGAGCTCCGACTCGTCGGGCCTTTCCACGAGCGCGCTCACCGGCCCCGTGCGCGAGATCGCGGGCGAGCTCTTCGCCGTCGCGGACGGCACGCTCACCCGCCGCAGCTCGAACGGCACGTGGACGGCGGATGCAGCTACCGGGATTCCGGGGGGGTCCACGATCCTCTCCCTCGGTGGCACCTCGACGGCCTTCGCGGGCTTCGTCGCGGGGGGTGTGTTCCGGCGCTCCACGGGGGTCTTCCGGAGCGACGGCTACGGCATCGCGACGGCCTCGGTCTTCGGGCTCGACACGGCCGCGGGCCGGCTCGTCGCGGCGGGTGGAACCACAGGGGTGCTCGTGCGGCGGGAGGGAGGCTTCGCGCCCGAGAACGGCGGCCTGCCCGAGGGCGCCGACGTTCGCGTGGTGCGGGGCGATGCGGGCCGCAAGGGCCTCTGGGCCGGCACGTTCGGCCAGGGCGCCTACTTCGCGCCCACGTCGCCGCAGGTGAAGACGGTGCCGGTCGTGCTCGACGTCGTCGGGGCGGGCAACGCACGCTATCGCTCGGAGCTCACGCTGGGGTCGCGAGCCGCGGGCGTCGTCACGGTGAGGCTCCGCTTCGATGCGGCCCCCGGTTTCGGGGCGGCGGATCCTCCGCAGTCCGGCAGCGCCGACGTGACGCTTTCGACGGGCCAGGAGATCCGCGCCGCGGACGCTCTCGACTTTCTGCGCCAGCGGGGACTCGCGATTCCCGTCGCGGGTCCCGGCAGCCCGGTCGCGGGGAGCCTCTCGCTCACGGCGGTGGGGCCGGGCTCCTCGCTCGACGGGGTCTACGCGCTCGCGCGCACGTACACGGCCGATTCTTCCGGCGGCACGTTCGGCCTCTTCTACGACGCGGTGCCCGACGTCGATGCGCCGGAGGACGAGGCCACGGTCTACGGACTCCGCAGCATCGCCTCGGGGCCGCGGGCCGCGCGCTCGAACCTCGCCGTCGTGTTCCTGCCGGCGCTGCGCACGAGCAGCTCGCTGACGCTCGAGGTCGAGGTCTTCGACGGAGACGGGCGGCCCGCTCCGGTGAAGCTCGAGAAGACGCTCGCCCCGGGGGAGTGGTATCAGTGGAACGGCGTCCTCGGCCTCGCGGGGCTCGCCGACGGGGCGACCGGGTACGCACGGGTGAGGCGGGTCTCCGGGGACGCGCCCTTCCTCGCGTACGGAATCGTCAACGATGCCGCGACCGCCGACGGCTCCTTCCTGCCCGCGTTCCGATCGGGCGGCCTGGCCGCGGCCCGCCGCGTCGTGGTGCCCGTCGTGCTCGACGTGTACGGCGCGGCGGGCTCTCACTTCACGACGGAGCTGACGATCGTGAACGACTCGCCCATCGCGACGCCCGTCGATCTCTTCTACCGTCCCGCGCCCGGCTTCGGCACGGCTCCGGGCGTACCGTTCGTCACGCTCATGGTGCCGGCCCGTGGGCAGAGGATCGTGCCCGACGCGGTCCAGATGCTCCGCGAGAACGGCATCCAGGTGCCCGACCCGCTCGCCGCCGGTCCGCAGGGCGGCTCGCTGGCCGCGGAGTTCCGCTTCGTGCGGAGCCTCGACACACCGCGCACGCTCGTGCTCGCGCGGACCTCGACGCCGAATCCCGACACCGGGGTGGGCGGCTCCTTCGGCCTCTTCCAGTCGGCGTTCGCGCGGGGCGGGGGAGCGCGGCGTCGCGCCGTGGTGCCCGGCCTCACGCAGAACGAGAGCGTTCGCGCCAACCTCGCGGTGGTGCATCTCGGCGGCGGCTCCGATCTGCCTCTCGTGCTGAGGGTGCAGCTCGAGGACGCGGCCACGGGCGCGGCCACGGGGAGCCCGCTCGAGGTGACGCTCCAGCCCGGCGACTGGTATCAGTGGTCGCGGGTGCTCGAGACGGCTGGCGCCACGACGGGGCAAGCCGTGGCCGTCATCACGCGGGTTTCCGGAGACGACGCGTGGGGTGCCTATGGCGTGCTCAACGATGCCCGGACGTCCGACGGCAGCACGCTCCCGATGATCCCCGACGACCCGGAATGAGCGACGCGAGGTCCTCGCGAGCCGTAAACTCGCGGGGACTTTTTCCGTCTCACGACAACGAGAGGGTGTGTTGAAGGATCTCTCGGGCAGGTCTTTGGGTCGATATCGTCTGGATGCCGTCCTGGGACAGGGTGGGATGGCCGCGGTCTATCGGGCCGAGGACACGAAGCTCGGGCGCGCCGTGGCGGTGAAGGTCATCCTGCCGATTCACGCGAGCGATTCGCACTTCGTCGAGCGGTTCCTGCGCGAGGCGCGGCTCGTCGCGGCGCTCGAGCACCCCAACATCCTGCCCGTCTACGACTTCGGCGAGGAGAACGGACTGCCGTATCTCGTCATGCCGTACCTCGAGGGCGGCACGCTGCGCGACCGCATGCTGAAGAGGAACGGCGTGCCCTCGGGCGCGGCGCTCTCCTTCGTGAAGCAGCTCGCGGAGGCTCTCGACGCCGCGCACGCCGCGGGCGTGCTGCACCGCGACGTGAAGCCGGCGAACGTGCTTCTCGGAAAGGAAGACCGCGTCTTCCTCGGGGACTTCGGCATCGCGAAGGCGCTCGAGTCGATGACCGGGCTCACGGCCACGGGCGTCGTCGTGGGCACTCCGATCTACATGGCTCCCGAGCAGGCTCAGGGCAAGCCCGCGTCCCCCGCGTCCGATCGCTACGCGCTCGGGGTCCTCGCGTACGAGCTCTTCGCGGGCCAGCCGCCCTTCGAGGGCGAGAGCGCGCTCTCGCTCATGCACCAGCACGTGACGACTCCGCCTCCCCGCATCTCGGGGCGCTCGCTGCTCCCGCCCGCGCTCGACGAGGTCTTCGCCAGGGTCCTCTCGAAGGACGCTGCCGCCCGGCCGCCGTCGTGCCGCGCGTTCGCCGAATCGCTCGCGGAAGCGCTCCCTCCCGCGTTCGCTTCGCCGTCGTCGCCCACGCGCTCGTGGGGCCCCGGCACGGGCACGGGCACCGACGCGACCGTGGTCGGCGGGCCGAGCTTTCCGTCATCTCCTGCCAGCGAGGCGAAGCTCGCCACGCCGCGGCCGCCGAGCCTCACGAGCGAGGCGACCATCGCCACGACGAGCGCGCCGAGGGGAGCGGCCCGGTACGCGATCGCCGGCGTCGTGGCCGCCGGGCTCATCGCCCTGCTCGCGGTGCTCACCCGGCGCGGCGAGACCCCCGTCGAGCCGCGCATCTCCCCGGCGAAGCCACAGGCGGCGCCTGCCCCCGTCGCGCCGACGGCTCCCGTCTCCGAGCCGGCGAGCGTCGTCGTCGAGGAGGACGCCGCGAGCTCGAAAGAGGTGGACGCACTCGTCGCCGCGCTCGACGACGCCATCGCCGCGCGACGGCTCGTGAAGCCTGCCCCGAAGAACGCGCTCGATGCCCTCATCGCGCTCCGAACCCGCTTTCCGGCCTCCCCGCGGGTTCCCGAGGGAGAGAGACGGCTCGTCGTGGCGCTCAAGGCAGACGCTCAGGGCCGGCTCGCGACAGACGATTTTTCCGGCGCTCGCGACGTGCTGCTGAAGGCTCAGGTTCTGAGGCCCGGCGATCCCGAGATCCAGTCGCTCCTCGAGGTCGCATCCTCGGGGGCCGCCCGTCTCGCCGCGTCCCGGGGTCCGGGGTTCGGTGAGCCGCCTCCGCCTCCGCCTCCTCAGCCGCAGCCTCCGGGAGGGCCTTCGGCGGAAGGCTATGCCGAGCGTCTCGATCCGGGCCGCCGAGGCGGCCGGCGTCCCTCGGCGGAGGATCTGGCGGCGGTGCTCGCGAGCGCCACCGAGGCCCTCCGGGCCGACCCGTCGCGCGCGGACGCTCAGTTCTGGGAAGCCTTCTGCCGGGGCGCGATCGCCTACCAGCGAAAGCAGGATGCCGAGGCCGCGAGCGCGATCGTGAGCATCGTCGAGATGTCGCGGAGATCTCACGTGAGGGAAGCGCGGCGCATGAGCCTCTGGGCCAGCATGGCGCCCGACGGCTGGCGCCTCGCGGTGGCCTACTTCGACCTCCGCAGGGAGGCCGAGCCCCTCCTCGCCAAGGCGCTCGCGGCGTCACCCGGCGACGCGCGGACTCTCCTCGGACGCGCCGAGCTCCGCCGGTTCGACCAGAAGGACGCCGAGGCCCTCGCCGACGCCCAGAGCGCGTGGGAAGGCGCCTCGGGGGGCGATGGCCCGGTGCTGCGCTGCGCCGCGGCGGAGTTCAGCGGAGACCTCCTCTCGCAGAAGCAGCGCTGGCCCGAGGCCCTCACCTGGTATCGCCGCGCCGTCGACGGCTTCCACGAGCTGGGCCCGGCCCGGTTCGTCCTCGCCCCCATGGCTCAGAGCGTCGCGTTCCGGGCGGGCACCATCGCCAGGGAGAAGCTCTCGAGGGAGAGCGAGGCGTTGGACTTCTTCCGCGTCGCGTGCAAGGCCGGGATGCCAGCCGCGTGCGCCGAGGCGGGAATGGAGAGCGAGCGCCCTCGCGATCGCTTCGCCCGTCCGCTCCGTAAGCGCTGAAAGAAAGCGAAGGGCCCGGATGCCGAGTAGCAGCCGGGCCCTTCGAACGTTTGCATGGAGCGGGACACGAGGGTCGAACTCGCGACATCTACCTTGGCAAGGTAGCGCTCTACCACTGAGCTAGTCCCGCGATCTCTCACGTCTCCGCGAGAGGGGCAGAAGATAGGCGACGAGGGCGTACCTGTCAAGCGGCCTTAAACTGCGAAATCCCCTCACGAGGAGCGACGCGTTGCCCGCACTGATCGACGGCAAGTACGAGGTTCTCGAAAAGCTCAAAGAGGGCGGGATGGGCGCCATCTTCCGGGTGCGCCACGTTCTCCTCGACGAGATCCGGGTCATCAAGACGATGCGCCCCCAGATCGAGGACGATCCCGAGGCCCGCAAGCGGTTCTTCCGCGAAGCGAAGATGGCGACGAATCTCCGCCATCCGAACGTCGCCGCGATGCTCGACTTCGTATCCGAGGGCGACAGCTTCTACATGGTCATGGAGTTCATCGACGGGGTGAACCTGGCCGAATACGTTGCCGAGAAGGGTCCGCCGTCGCTCGTGACCGCTCTCGAGATCGGCGCCCAGGCGCTCGACGCGCTCGGGTACCTGCACAAGCGCGGCATCGTGCACCGCGACGTCTCGCCCGAGAACCTCATGCTCACCCGCGAGCCGGGTGGAGAGCTCCGCGTGAAGCTCATCGATCTCGGCGTGGCGAAGGAGGCCGAGGGGGAAGGCCTCACCGCGACGGGGATGTTCGTCGGAAAGCTCAAGTACGGCTCGCCGGAGCAGCTCGGCGTCCTGAAGAAGAACGAGAAGATGGACGGCCGGAGCGACCTCTATTCGATGGGGTGCGTGCTCTTCCTCCTTCTCACGGGCCAGCCCGCGGTGGAGGCCGAGACGCCGCAGGCCTACATCGTGAAGCACACGCGCATGCCGCCCCGGAGCTTCGACGAGGTCGATGCGTCCCACAAGGTGCCCGACGACGTCCGCGAGATCGTGCTGAAGGCGCTGGCGCGTTCGCGCGACGATCGGTGGCCCACCGCCGAGGACTTCGCGTCGGCCCTCCGCGCCGCCCGGGACCGGCTCCTCGACGGCCCCACGATGCCGCCCTCGGCCGATCTCTGGATCTCGCAGCTGCCCATGCCGGGCGCGACGGGAGCGACCATCGCGACCGTCGAGCCGGAGACGATCAAGGTCGACCCACCGTTTCCGACCCGGAACACCTCGATCGCGGCACCCGAGCGTCCCGCGCCACGACGGGATCCGGTCGCGCGGGAGGAAAGCCGGTTTCCCAGGAGGGCCCTCGTCGTCGGGGGCGCGACCCTCGCCGTGATCGCGATCGCGATCGCGGGCGCG
>JAEUQS010000402.1 GCA_016789625.1 Acidobacteriota bacterium
TGATGGTGGGAAAGAAGTCCTTCAGGTCGAGGTTGAGGACGACCTTGCGGCCGACGTGGGGTGCCGCGTTGGACACGATTGAACGGCCGGGCACGAAGCCGTGAGCCTGGGGCTCGGGCACGAGGCGCGACAGGATGCGCGAGAGGATCCAGCGCTGCGCGGAATCGAGCGAGGCCTTGGGCGCCGAGATGGCCCGGATGCCTCCCAGCTTCTTCGGGATGCCGTAGCGGTGATAGTGGACGAGCGCCGTCGCCGCGCGGTGGTACGTCAGCCAGCGCAGCTTGCCGAGCGGGATGCCGAGCCTGTCGGCCAGGTCGGCGCCCTTGTGCATCACCGGCATCCCGCGGCGCGTCAGCTCCTCGAGCGCGCTGCGGCCGGGCGCTCCGAGAGAGGCGCTGACCCCGAGCCCCGCGTGGACCACCGTGGCCGCCTTGACCTCGGCCCACGCCTTGCGGCGCTCCTCCCTCGCGGCCTCGCGGGCGGCCTTTCGAATCGCCCGCCGCTTGCGGCTCTCTTCGATGCGGCGCTTGCGCTCCTCGGCCAGCGCCTTCTCGGGGTTCTGCGCCGCCTTGCGCTCGCCTTCGAGACGGGCCTTCTCCGCCTCGATCGCCGCCCGGGCCGCCAGCTCCTCGGGCGGATCGGGCGGGAGGCCCTCGTGCTTCGGCCAGAAGCCGTGGACGCGCATGCGCGAGAGCACGAGCTCCTCGTTCTGCTCTGCGGTGATGCGTTTCCAGAGCCGGGCCTTGTCGTCCATCAGAAAGGGCTCTCGATCGAGGATGGGGAGCCGGTGGATCTACGTACGCTCCTGGGACGCGACCGTTTGACTGAAGCGCCGGCGCACCGGTCGATGACCGCGGGTCCCGGAGGGACCCATCCAGGAGCGGTCCGACCGGTGCGTCCGGCCGCGAGTGGTAAATGGGCGCGTGACGAATGCCGGGCACGTGGGCGCGCGCGGCGTAGCGCCGCGCGGAAGGGACCGGGGGTTGCCCCCCGGCGTCCTTCGGTTGCTAGAACACGAATCCGGCTCCCCATCCTCCATCGGCCGGCCTCAGGCCGGCGCGAGCCCTCCTTTCGAGTCTTCCTTCGCGAGACGTTCCATGTGCGCGAGCCTCAGCGCCAGAACGTGCTCGCAGGGCCCCTGGGTGAGTCCATGGCTCCTGAAATGCGCGCACGTGCACGAGGCCTCGATGATCTGTCCTTCGTAGTCCACGTGCAGCAGAGGCCGTACGCGCGGACCGCTCGCACCGCGGGCGCTGCCGCTGAGCTTGTAGCCCGTCGTCACCGGTCTCCGCGCGATGACGCGGACGTCCTCGGCCTCGTGGATGTGCTTGGCCGCTTTGGCCTCCGGGGCCTTCTCTTCCAGCGCGGGCTTCACCGCGGCCGCCGCATCCTGGAGGGTGAACGGGTCGAAGAAGAGGTCGCGGTGGCGGTACACGCGCTTCCCGAGGTCGTAGATGGCGCGGCCCGCCTGGCACAGGTACGACAGCGTCGTCCGGCATTTTTCGATCCCGAAGCCCGTGACCTCCGCGAGCTCGGCGTCCGTAGCGAAACGGCGGAGACGCAGCGCCTCGTAAACGGTGAGCACCTCGGCCGCGGTGCCCGTGAGCCGGCGCGTGAGGAGGTCGAACTTCGCGCCGCCCGTCCAGTCGTTGTCGGTCCAGCCCGAGAGCGCGAGCGTGAACGAGATCCCTCCGAGGTCGAGCACGTAGAAACTCGGGAGACCCGTGCCCGCGAGGTGGACGTCGATTCGCTGTGCGACGGGCAGGAGCCTCGCGAGCACCTTGAGCCGATCCCGGCCCCAGGTGCGGATCGACTGCGCCTTGGTGCCGTCGTAGATGGTCGACAGCTCGATGACGTGTCCCCACGGCTCGAGCACCGCGCGGACGCGCTTTCCGGGCTCGAGCTCCCAGCGGAGCGCCCGCGGCGACTTGCGCGTGCGATGGCTCTTCAGGAAGCGGCAGATGTTGTAGAGGTCCACCGGCGCCAGGGAGAAGCGCGGCATGGAGAGCGACATCGCGCTCTGCACCTGGAGAAAGCCGCGCACCCAGGACTCGGGGAGGTCGACCTTCTTCTCGTGGTGGACCTCGGAGTCTTCATTGGTGGCGGTGGTGGTATTGGTGGCGACCGCAAAGCCCGAGGGCCCGATCGCGAACCGGGTGTCGCGGTAGGCGCGCAGACGGTCGAAGCCCTCCGCGAGGCTCGCCGAGAAGTCGATGTTCGTGGTGCCGCAAGCGAACGGGCCCACGTCGTCGAAGAGATCCTGGGAGACGCCGAGGCGCGCGTAGGAGCTCTCGTCGCGCGAGAAGGCCTCGAAGAACACCTCGTCGGGATGCACGGTGATCACCGGATCGAGGATGTAGAACTTCTCGTACTCGTTCTCGAGCACGAAGCGGAAGTACGCGAGGCGGGCCGCGTGAAAGGCCTCGCGACGCTTCTCGCGAATGCGGTTCAGCGCGTCGAGGCTCACGTTGAGGCGCTCCAGCTCCTGCCGGGCGTGCTCGCTCTTGATACCCAACGTCGCGAGGAACCGGCGGTCCTCCTCTTCGAGCCAGGCCTGGAACTTCGGCCGGTCCTTGGGCCGGAACTTCAGATCGCTCACGACGACGCCGCGGAGCGCGCCGAGCGCCTCGCGAAGGGGCAGCGGCTGGCGCAGGAGGCCGCTGAAGTAGACGTTTCCGCGAAGCGTGTTCGTCGCGAGGCCCAGCTCGGAGTGCCCGGCCCGCTGGACCAAGCCGCTCGCGGCCGCGTACCTGAGGTTCTCGATCACGCCGTGGGCCCTCCGACCAGCTGCAGCCTGTTCGCGAGGCCGGGATACGCGAGCCGGATCTCCACGAGCGTCGCGATCGTCTCCTCGAAATCCAGGCGGCCCTTGGTTCCCACGAAGTCCGAAAGAAGCGGAGCGGCGAGCCGCGCGCTGGCCTCGTCGCGCAGCGCGGCCGAACGCAGGAGGGCCAGGACGCCCCTCTTCGTTGCGCGCTGCGGCGTGAGGTCGAAGAGCGTGCCGCGCAGCAGCGGCAGCAGCTCGGGGCGGAGAGTCCGTTCGCTCTCCGGAGCGAGCAGGAGCAGCTCGAGCGCGACCGCGTGGACGGCGCGGTCGGGATGCTGCACGAGGCGGTCGACGATCGAGTCGATCTCGTGGGGCGAGAGCGAGGGCACGTCGCGGTAGAGGAGGTCGCGTCCGAGGCGCTGGACCTCGGGGCGCCGCGAGTCCAGGAAGCCGAGGGCGACGGCCCTGCCGAGAGAGGGCGCGAGCTCGCTGCGCAGGAGGTCCAGCGCGAAGGTACGGGCGTCGGGCCACTCGCTCTCGACGAGCGCGAAGAGGGGCGAGGGGTCGAGGCGGAGCGCCGGCAGCGCCGAGAGAAGGAGAGCGCGCACCGACTCGCGGAGCGACGCCACCTCGTGCGAGCCGAGCGCGGCGAGCCGCGATAGCCCGATCGCGTCGAGCGCCTCCGGATGCCGGCCGAGGAGCGCACCGGCGACGCTCCGCGCGCCGGAAGAGCCCGTCGCGAAGAGGACGATCAGGTCGTCGAGCGACATGAGCGGCGTCAGCTCGTCGAGGAGAGCCAGCGACGCGACGCGGGCCAGGCCGTCGTGCTGGCCGGGCTCCGTCTCCTTCGCCACGAGAAGACGCGCGATGCGTTCCGCCAGCGCCTGCCGCAGCTCGGCGCCGGCCTCCGGCAGCTCGGCCACGGCGAGGTTCGCGACGGCCTCGCGAAGGAGACCGTCCTTCGAGTCCAGCAGGGCCAGCGTTCGCTCGACGTTCCGCGTCCAGACCGGAGCGGCAAGCTCCAGCCAGCGGAGCGTCTGCTCGCGCACGGCCGGCCGCCCGTCCTTTGCGAGGGCCTGGAGGAGCTCGAGATCGGGCGCGCGCGGATCGAACCGCCGGTTCAGCTCGATGAGGCCGAGCTCCACGGTCTCCTCGTGAGGCGCGCTCAGGAACGCGACGATGTCGGCGGCCGCGGCAGTCTCGACCGCGCTGCGGTGCGCCCGCTTCACCGCGGTGAGCGCGAATTCGTGGACCTCCCGCAGGCGTCCTGCCGCGAGGAGCCGGATGTACGCGCCGGGCGAGGCATCCCACAGCTCGGGGTACGACTCCTCGCGCACGCCCTTCTTCAAGGCCGAGGGCTTCTTGCCGCGGACCCGGTGGAGCAGCGCCGAACGTTCCAGCTCGAATCGCTCGCTCCGGCCGAGCAGGATCCTGTGGAGGAGATGGCACGTCGACAGAGAGCCCGCGATGGCGGTGGGTTCGGTGGTGTCCTCGGGCCCGTAGCGAGCCAGGACCTCCGCCGCCGCCTCGGCGTAGCGGCCGGGCTCGTAGCGAGCGAGGTCGCGGAGGTGGCGCCACGACAGGCGCATCACGTAGATCTGCGTGAGGCGGCGGAAGACCGCGGTCTTTCTCACGGAGCCGTCCAGGCCCGACTTGAGCTCCGCCTGCGTGCCGGGCGTCTTCCGGGCCGCGCGTTCGATGGCGTGGGCCACCGCTCCGAACACGGGTGCGTCCCGCCGGAGCAGCGATCTCTTGAGCACGCTCTTCACGTACCGCCAGACGTGGGGCGCGGCGAGCTCGAGCTTCGGAAGCGCCGCAATCACAGTCGAGGCCGCGAGCGGCGTGCCCAGCTCGTAGAGGGAATCGAGCGCGAGGCCTTTCTCCTTCACGGGGAGCGCGAGGAGAACGGCGGCCACGGACTCCGCCGTCGCCACTGGAGCCTCCAGCGCGAGCCGGACCTCGTCCGGGAGCCGATCGAGCGCGCGCCCCCGCGCGAGGACGAGGCCCTCGGCGTCGTCCAGATTGCGGAGCGCCTCGACGCCCGAGCGCCGCCGCGAGAGGAGCTTCTTCTCCGCTTCCGCCCGTGCCACGGACAGCGCCCGTCCGTCGCCGATGAGGCCGAGCGCATCGAGGACGGCGCTCCGCTCGAAGCCCGCCGTCGAGAACGCCTGGAGAAGCGGCTCGACGGCAGCGGGGTCGCGGCGCCAGCCCAGCCGCACCGCCGCGAGCGCGCGTTCGCGGGGCGTGCCCTGGAGAGCCTGGATGCGCGCCTCGAGACCGCCCGGGAGGAATCCCTCGCCGCGAAGAGCTTGGGCCTCCGCGTCCATCCGGGCCGTCAGCTCGGCCGCATCGAAGGGGCCCAGGAGCGTCGCCTGTCGCAGCGTCTTGCGGGTCTTGCCGCGCGCCACGAGGAGGGTGAAGAGGTCTTCCCGCGGCCACGCCGGCTCCGCCCGCAGCACGGCGACGCGATCGGGGCCGAGCGGGTTGAAGAGCCGGAGGTGCGGAAGTGCGGAGATGTCGGGCCTCTACTCGTCGTCGTCCGCGTCGTCGAAGTCCGCGTCGGGGTCTGCGGCCGGTGCGGGTTTGGGCGTTCCCGGGGCGGCACCCGGAACCGCGACCTTGCCCTTGGGCTTCGGACCCGGCGCTCCGAGAGGCCCCAGCTCCTCCTCGAGCGCGGCGCGCATCTCGGTGAAGCTCTCGAACTCGCGGCGGCGGAAGAGGCTGTAGCCCGTCCACATGAGATCGGCACAGATCTCCACGGGCACTTTGCCCGTGTTGGCGCCCAGCCCCGGCAGCGCGACGGACGCGATTCCGCCGCCGGCGCGAGCGTTGTGCATGTGGATCACCTGGAACGCGGCCGCGCAGGCGAGCGCGACGTTCAGGGAATCGCTGATGTCCTCGGACGAACCGAACATCGTCGGCGTCGAGATGAGGAACCTGGGTTTGGGCCGGCCGGTCGCGACACACGTCGCGTGGCCCACGGGCAGGAGTCCGCCGTGGAGGCGCTTGATCTCGGCCTGCACCCGGGCTTCGATCTGTCCGCCGAGCGCCTGCTTGATCACCGCGTCGAGGCCGCCGTCCATGCTGCCGCGGGCGTTGGTGGGGGTCACCCAGGCGTCCACGTCCTGGGCGAGCATCGAGCCCGCGAGGATCGTGACCTCGGGGTTCTCCTCGAAGGAATGGCGAAACGCCGCCACCATCTTCGGGTTCACGTCGACCAGGGTGACTTCGACATTCATGACCGCTCCTAGACGGTGAACTCGACCAGGCTTTCCAGGCGTTGCTGCTGCGGCTTATACACCACGTACTCGTCGTCGGCGAACTGGGACTGCACGCCCGACTGTGCGCGCACTCCGTGGCAGCTGTCGTAGCCCTCGGGCGGGCCGTTCAGCCCGTACGTGATCTTCGTGTAGTCCTTCATCCGCCCCAGTGCGACGCGCGCGACGGCCATGAGACGCGTCTTCCTGCGGCCCGGAGACGTGTAGAACGCGCTCGTGCAGGCCGCGTCACCGAAGTAGATGCCGTTTCCGAGCCAGCCGGCATCGGTGCGGTGGACGCCCATGCTCACGACGATCTTGGGCAGCAGGATCCCGCGCGACAGGATTCCCACCCAGTTCTTGATGCGCGAGCCGTGGAAGAGGAGGCGCTGGTTGCCGATCCCTTCGGTGAACGCGCTCCACTCGGTGGGGCGCTTCACCGTGAAGACGTTCAGCACCTTGATGTTGCGGCTCTTGATCTGGCTCTTCAGCACGTACTGGGCGACCTCGCGACCCTCGGGCGACGCGGGATCCAGCCAGGAAAGATCACAGTGGAGCGCCTCGTACTGCTTCTGCGCCTCGGACTTGAACAGCACGTCGCCGGCCTCGCCGTTCACGGCCAGCATGTCCTTCATGAGCTGAAGCGTCTCCTGCTTCTGCTCGAAGTCGGCCAGGGAGTCGATGACGGCCTCTTCCACCGCCTCGCGGGTGCGGCCCAGCCGGTGGGGCACCACGGTGTAGAACTCGCCCGAAAGCTCGATCAGGGTGTTGCGGCTGGCCTTCTTCTTCTGGAAGAGCTGGTACAGCTCCTGGAGAATGGCCTCGCCCTTCTCGATCTGTCCGATCGTGAGCACGCCGAGAGGCGTCTCGATGCCGTTCGCCGTGATCCTCGCGGCCACGGTCGTGGTGAGGGCCGTGGTCGCTTCGGAGTAGATGGTGTCGATGAGGCCGCGCACCTGGGGCGACAGCGTGGTGAAGCCGCGGTCGGGCTCGGGTGCCGGTGCAACGACTGGCGGCGGCTCGGGTGCTTTGCCGGTGAGCTGCCGCACGAACCCGAGGAGCTTGCCCTTGAGGCCGGTGTCCGCGGGAGGAGGGGGCGGCTCCGGAGCGGGCGGGGGAGGCGGGGGAGCCGTGCCCTCGGGCGGTGCGGGCCGCGCGATCTTCTCGAGCGTTTTCTGGTCCACGTCGCCGGAGCTGGCTCCACGGGCCTTCTGCGATCCGATGCGGCTCGAGGCCAGGGAGATCTCGCGATAGCCCTTGCGCGTCTTCTGTCCGTAGATCGACTGGTAGCTTCCCTGGGCCTCCGCGAGCGATTCGAAGTAGCGGCACTCCTTGGCGCCGGCGTCGGGGTTCGTCTCGAGATCATCGGTGCGGCCGTAGTGCGTGAAGACGCGGTAGCGCTCGCCGGCCGCCTGGTGGATCTCGATCGCGTAGTACTTGTTGTGGTTGCTCTTGATGTCGGTGAACTGGAGAACGGCCTTCCCCACGATCTCGAAGTCGTCCGGATACTGCGGGGCATCGGGGTCGTTGAACCGGTACGCCGCGCGGGATTCCGCCGCCTCGCGGAACGCGGCGTCTGTCGCGACCTTCGCGACTTTCGCTGGTTTCGCGGCTTGTGCGACGTCCGGCGGGGGAGGCGGCGCAACGGCCTTGGGCGGCGCGGCGACGGGCCACGCCACATCCTCCCGGACGCCGACATACGAGGGGAATCTCGGAACGCCGCCCTCGGAAAGCTCCTGATAGCGGAACGTGAAGAGGCTGCCCACCGGAGGCGGGTTCTTGCGCTCGACCTCGGAGAAGCCCGTGCCCACCGAGAAGCGCGTGCCATTGGGCAGCTCCACGAGCAGCGCGCCGAGCTTCCCCTTGTGCTTCCCGGCGCCCGGGAGGTGCTCGAGAACGCGGGCCTCGGCATCGTGGAAGCTCTTGATCTTGAGCAGAGTCGCCGAGCGGCCGGCCTCGTAGAAGGAGCCCGGCTTCCGCATCATGAGGCCCTCTCCTCCGAGGGCCTCGACGCGGGCCAGCTCTGCCTTGACGTGGTCGATGCCGGTGCAGAGCGCGTGCTCGAGCGCGTTCGCGTAGGCGAGGCCGGATCCGGCGAAGTGCCCGCGACAGAACTCCAGGCGTTCTTCGAAAGGTGCCTTCAGGCCCGGCGCGTCGAACACCACGAAGGAAACTTCCTTCCAGTCGGCGCTGCGGTCCTGCCGTCGCACGATGCTGATGGTGCGCTGGAACTTCTTGCGGCCGCTCCACAGCTCGCCGTCGAGCGGCACGGCGGGGAGGCCGGCGACGAACCAGTCGGGCGCGAAGTACGGGTTGCCGAGCCGCGAGATGAACTTCTGCCCGTCCCAGTACGCGCGCACGCCGTCGAGCTTCTCGCTCATCCACCAGCCCGTGAGGTCGAGGTCGCCCTCCCAGGAGTGGGCGAGGAGGAGCGGCGGTTCTTTGACGTCAACGGTGTCGGCGGCAGCCTCGATGCCCTCGGTGCCCGGGGCGGCGACGGCCTTCTTCGCCTTGGGCTTGGGCGCGGCTCCGGGCTCGCTGCCCACGCGGGCGTCCTCGGCGGCGCTCCCGCGGAGCGCGCGCAGGTGCTTGCACGTGCGCTTCTCGAGCCCCGCGGATTGGTTGCGCCACGCGGGGCACGTACAGGAGTAGATGCCCCCCTTGTTGGCGAGAACGTATGGCTTCGCCGCGGAGCCCTGCACCTCCACGGTTTCACCGTCTTCGATGTCCGGCATTCTTTCGGAGCGTATCGAAACCGGAGGTGGCCCGCCAGCCTCGGATTGGTGCAGAGTCGGAGCCATGGCCACCGTCACCCGCCGCTCGCTTCTCGCCTCCGCGGGCGCGCTGGCCTCCACGCGGGCGCTCGGAGCGCCACGCTCCGCGGGTCTCGCTCCGGCCTCGGACTTCCTCCTCGCGCCCGGGCTCGTCTACCTGCAGACGGCCTCGCTCGGCCCTACGCCGCGCCCGGTGCTGGACCGCACCCTCGAGGCGTGGAGGGAGCTCGAGGCGAACCCCACGTACCTCGGCTACGGCGCGCTCGTGGAGGCCATGGAAGGCGTCCGGGCGAAGGCGGCCGCGCTGCTGGGATGCGCCAAGCGCGAGCTCGTGCTCACGCGCTCGACGACCGAAGGCATGAACTGGATCGCGGAAGGGCTCGACCTCCAGCCCGGAGACCACGTGCTCACGACCGATCAGGAGCACCCTGGTGGGCGCGTCTGCTGGGACCATCTCGCGAGGCGGCGCGGGGTCGCCCTCGATGTCGTCGCCGTTCCTCCCGGGGAGAACGACGCGGCCGCGATCGTGAGCCGGTTCGAAAGGGAGATGACGTCCCGCACGCGGGTCCTGTCGTTCTCCCACATCCTGTCGTCCACGGGACTGCGCATGCCGGTGCGGGAACTGTGCGCGCTGGCCCGCGCACGCGGCGCGATCGCCGTCGTGGACGGCGCGCAGGCTGCGGGCGGTGTCGCGGTGAACGTCAAGTCGCTCGGCTGCCACGTCTACGCCACGAGCGGACACAAGTGGCTGCTCGGCCCCAAAGGAACCGGACTCCTGTATCTGAGCGACGACGTGGGGGACAGGATCCAGCCGATCGCGCTCGAATCGGGCCGCGCCGCGCACTCCGACTCCTCGGGCGTCACGAACATTCCGGGAGTGCTCGGTCTCGGAGCAGCCATCGACTACGTTTCGGGCATCGGCTTCGCGAGAATCGAGGCGCACAACCTCGGTTTGCGCAACGCACTTTTCGAGCGGCTGGCCGGGCTGAATCGGATTCGCCTCATGAGCCCTCCTCCAGGTCCCCTGGCTTCGCCCCTCGTCGCGTTCGAGCTGCCGTCGACAGTCGACAGCAGGGTTCTCCAGACCCGTCTCCTCGCGAATCACGACGTCATGGTGAAGAGGGTGCCGAAGGTCTGGTTCAACGGAAACCGGCTGTCGACGCATCTCTTCAACCGGAACGAGGACGTGGACCGCTTCATGAGCGCGCTCGGTTCGGAGCTGAGGTAGCTCCCCCCGGCGTCCCGGACTGAAGCGTCTGCATCATTTCGGGAGCCGGGGATCCAGGCGGAGACTATCCGGTCAACGGGACAATCGAGGACGGAGGGGTTCCGGCTGCCTCGCCGGGAGGACCCATGAACGGTCCGCTTCGCCACGCGCGTCATCTGATACGGGTCGCCGCACTCTTCGTGGGTCTCTTCGTCGTCTTCCTGTTCGCCAAGGCCGCTCTCGTCCCGAAGGACTTCGGCCTCTACGGTCACTACAGACCGTCCGCTCTCGCGGCCAACACCACCCGGGAGCTCAGCTACGCGGGGCGCGCCGCCTGCGTCGACTGCCACTCCGACGTCGAGGAGTCCCGCAAGGGGAGCAAGCACGCGCGCATCGGCTGCGAGGCGTGCCACGGTCCGCTGGCGCGCCACGCGGCGGATCCGGGGGCGCAGGCGCCCGTGAAGCCCGACCCCAGGGCGTTCTGCCTCGGCTGCCACGCGCAGAACGTCGCGCGCCCGGCGACGTTCAAGCAGGTCGACGCCGAGCACGCCCAGGGAGAGCCCTGCAGCACGTGTCACGGGCCGCATGCGCCCGAGAAAGGGCCGAAGCCGTGAGCGAGAGCCGCAGAGACTTCCTCGCCAGCGCCGGAAAGCTGCTCCTCCTCACGGGGCCGGCGGCGCTGGCCTTCGACTTCGTCGTCTCGGGACGCGCTCAGGTCGCGCCCGGCTACTCGGCTCGCGAGCACTGGTGGGGGATGCTGATCGACATCGAGGTCTGCATCGGTTGTGGCAAGTGCGTCAAGGCCTGCAAGGAGGAGAACGGCGTCCCGGAAGGGCCGTACTTCCGCACCTGGGTCGAGCGGTATCACGTGGCGGGAGGCGTGTCCGAGCATCCCGACGTGGACTCGCCGAACGGAGGGCTGGACGGGTTCCGCGAGAGGTACCGGGCCGGCGACGGCGCCAAGAGCTTCTTCGTCCCGAAGCTCTGCAATCACTGTGCGACCTCACCCTGCGTGCAGGTGTGCCCCGTGGGCGCGACCTTCGAGAGCCCCGACGGCGTCGTGCTCGTCGACAAGGACTACTGTCTCGGCTGCCGCTACTGTGTGCAGGCCTGTCCGTACGGCTGCCGCTTCATCGATCCCCGCACGAACACGGTGGACAAGTGCTCGCTCTGCTACCACCGCATCACGAAGGGGCTCACCACGGCCTGCTGCGAGGTGTGCCCCACGGGCGCGCGCCAGCTCGTGGATCTGAAGGACCCGAAGGACCCCGTCCACGAGTTCCTGCGGACGCACAAGGTGCAGGTCCTCAAACCGCAGCTCGCAACCGGGTCGAAGGCCTACTACAACGGCCTCGACGGGTCGGTGCGGTAAGGAGCCGCCCGATGGATCCCGCCGCCCTTCCGGTGGTCCAGGGCTTTCTGTACCCGAACGAGGCCGAGCTCCAGTGGAGCATCCTCATCGTGCTGTATCCGTTTCTCACGGGCCTCGTGGCGGGCGCCTTCATCCTGGCGTCGCTCGCGCGGGTCTTCAACGTGCACGAGGTGCGCCCCACGTACCGGCTGGCCCTGCTCTCGGCGCTGGCGTTCCTCATCGTCGCGCCGCTGCCGCTGCAGCTCCACCTCGGGCATCCGGAGCGCGCGTTCGAGATGTATCTCACACCGCACACGACCTCGGCGATGGCGATGTTCGGCTTCGTCTACCTGTGGTACCTCCTGGCGGTGCTGCTCCTCGAGATCTGGCTCGATTACCGCAAGAGCATCGTGCTGTGGGCGCGGGAGAAGACGGGCCTCACGCGCCGCTTCTACAAGCTCCTCACGCTCGGGGTCGACGACATCGGCCCGGAGGCTCTCGACCTCGACGACCGGGCCGGCCGGTTCATCACCATCGTGGGAATCCCGTCGGCGTTCCTGCTCCACGGCTACGTGGGGTTCATCTTCGGCTCCATCAAGGCGAACCCGTGGTGGTCGACGCCGCTCATGCCCGTGGTGTTCCTCTTCTCGGCGATCGTCTCGGGAATCGCGCTGGTGCTCCTCGTTTACATGGCCACCTCGGCCCTGAGGGGAAAGGCCGTCGACATGGCCTGCCTGGACACGATCGGACGCTACCTCCTCTATGCGTTCCTCGTGGACTTCGCCGTCGAGACGCTGGACCTCGCGCACCGCATGTACGAGGCCGACGAATCGTTCAAGAGCCTCGACTTCATGGTCCGCACGAAGCTGTACTTCTCCCACATCGTCGTGCAGATCGTGCTGGGCATGTTCGTGCCCATCGCGATCCTGGGGCTCGTGCAGCTCGTGAAGCTGTCCGAAAGGGCGCGTCGCGGCCTCTACGCGGTCGCGGCGGCTCTCACGCTCATCGGCATCTTCGCGATGCGCTGGAACGTCGTGATCGGCGGACAGCTCTTCTCGAAGAGCTTCCTCGGCTACACGACCTACAAGCTCGAGCTGGCGCACCGCGAGGGCCTCGGCCCGGCCATTCTGCTGATGCTGCTGCCGTTCCTCATCCTCTGGGTGCTCGTGAAGCTCTTCCCGCCCTGGGAGGAGGAGGATGAAGCGATCAGCCCGGTCCGGGCTGGGCGGCCCAGCTGAGGTCTCACACAGAGGCCGCCCCGGTCGTCCGCTGCAGCGAACCGCGGCGAGCCGAGGCATTCGGGGGGGTGTCGTTCAGGTATCCTCTTTGAATGGATGAGCTTACGTGCCGATCCGGGGGTGCCTGCGGTCCAGCTGGCACCGCGGAGTTCGTTCAGCCCGTATGGTCGGCAAACCCGCGCTGCGCCCTGGGGCTCGGGTTCTCCTAGGCGGGTAAGTGCCCGTCGCAGCATTCGTGGCCCTCCTCGGGGGCCTTCTCGTCCTGGCGTACTTCGCGGAGGTTCTCTTTGCGAGGACCCGGATCCCCGCCGTCGTCATTCTGATCTTTTCCGGCGTCCTGATCGGCCCGCTCCTCAGCCTCTTTCCGGGAGGCGATTTCACGCGGGTCGCGCCGTATTTCGGTGCGGTGGCCCTCATCGTCATCCTCTTCGAGGGCGGGCTCGAGCTGGACCTCGACGAGTCGGCGCGTGGGCTCCTCCAGGCTGCCCTTCTCGCCGGGGCGTCGTTCTTCGTGGTCGGAGGAACGCTCGCTCTGTTCGCGCACGGCCTCCTCGATCTGCCCTGGTCCTCCGCGATCGCCCTGGGCTCCGTGCTCGGGGTCCCCTCGAGCGCCGTGGTGCTTCCCATCGCCAGCACTCTGGGCCTTCGGACGGAAGTTCGGACGGTCGTGGTTCTGGAGGCCGCCATCGCCGACGTCCTCGGGATTCTGGGGGCCGGCATCGCCATCGAGGCGGGCGGTGGCGCCTCGGTGCCCCTCCTCGTCCTGCGGCGCACGTTTCTAGGCTTCACGGTAGGGGCCTTGGTTGCGCTCGTGGTGGGGCTCGTGTGGAGCAGGCTCTTGAGGGGCCTCCGCAGCAAGGCCTCCCAGCACGGAGAGGTCCTGACGTTCGGCGTGGTGCTCGTGCTGGACGGCGTGGTGCACGCGGTAGGTGGCGCCTCTGCCATCGGCGTCGTGGCCTTCGGACTGGTTCTCGCCAATGAGCCGGTCATCATGGCGCGGCTCCTGAGGCGGCCATTGTCGCCGGAGGACGAAGTGCTCTTCGGCGAGCTTCGTACCGGGGTCCACCGTTTCACCAGCCAGCTCACGTTTCTCATCCGGACGTTCTTCTTCGTCTTTCTGGGGGTCGTGATCCGGTGGACGGGAATCACCTGGTTCTCGGCCTTCGTGGCGGCGCTGTTCGTCCTCGTCGTGATTCTCGGGCGTCGCGCCGTCGTGGTCCTGCTCGACCGAACCCGGGTGATCGACATGAAGAACCGGGAGGCGGCAGCTCTTTCGGCTCTCTACCCGCGCGGTCTCGTCACGGCTGTGCTCGCGTTCGGGGCCGTCGAGGCGGGCCTGCCGGGATCGGACTCGTTCCCTCTCTACGCGTTCGCAGTCCTCATCGCCACGAATCTCCTCATGGTTCTGGACCTGCGAAGGCTCGAGCCGCCCGATGCGAGCCGGTCGACGGGAGCAGGCTGAAGGCCGCCGTTGATGGCTCTCGCTCGTACCTCGGCAGGTCGGCTCGCGCGTGCCGGGCATGCGAATATCGGAGGGACATGGCATCGAAGGCCCGTTCCTCGCGCGAGCGAATTCCCGAACCGGATCCGGAGTCTTCCCTGCCGTCTCTCGGGCGCGTCCTCGGCTTCCTGCGTCTCCTGTGGGCGCTCGACCACGGGCTCCAGCGCACCTCGAAGCAGATGCTGGCGGGGCACGGCGTCACGGGACCCCAGCGCCTCGCGATTCGCATCGTCGGCGCGTTCCCCGGGATCTCCGCGGGCGCTCTCGCTCGCATCCTGCTGATCCATCCGAGCACGCTCAGCGGGATCCTGGTGCGGCTCGAGCGCCAGCGACTCGTCGAGCGACTGGCTGATCCCCGCGACAAGAGGCGCGCGCTCCTGAGGCTCACCTCGAGAGGGTGCGCCGTCGACGCCCGGTCGGCCGGGACGATCGAGTCCATCGTTCAGGGCGTACTGGAAGAAGTCGACGACGCGCGGCTCGAAGCCGCCAGCTCGCTGCTGGCTTCTCTGTCTCGGGCGCTGGACGCGGGCCTCCAAAACGCCCCGATCTCTCCCCTCCGGCGCGCTCGCGGATCCCGCCCCATCGGTCGTTGAGGCCCGGCGAGCCGCGGGTCGGCAACGAGCCGCGGTCCAAATCGTTTGACATCAAAGTATACGCGGGCTACTTTCCACGAGGGCCGCGTTCTCCCTTGGAGCGTCCGCATCGGGCCAACCGACGCGCGCCCAGCGAGGTCGAACGATATGAAGACGCGATCCACCCGGGAGGCCTTTGCCAGGGTCTCGAGCCGCGTGCTGCTCTTCGGCGAGGCGGTCGTCGACGAACTGCCCGGCGGACCCGTCGTGGGCGGGGCTCCCCTGAACGTGGCCGTCCATCTCGCCGGATTCGGCCTCGACGTGTTGCTCGTCTCGCGGATCGGAGAGGATCCGGCGGGGGAGCTGGTCCGATCGCGTCTGGCGGATCGGAGCCTCCGTCTGTCCGGGATTCAGCGCGACCCACGGCGCGCGACGGCCCGGGTCCTCGTGACCGTCGTGGAGGGCCAGCCCAGTTTCGAGATCCCTCCGGAGGCCGCGTTCGACGCGATCGACGCGCGGACCGCCGAGGAGACCGCGCGCGAGTTCGCGCCGGCGCTCGTGTATTTCGGCACGCTCGCACAGCGCCGTATGAGATCCCGAACGGCCTTGCGCCGGGTCCTCGACGCGACCTCGGGGCTCCGCTTCCTGGATTTGAACCTCCGGGCTCCGTGGATCGAGGTCCGATCTCTTTCGAATGCCCTGCGGCAGGCAGACCTCGTGAAGCTCAACGCCGCGGAGCTCGAGGTGCTTTCTCCGGGGGCCGGGGACGTCTGCGATGCCGGGACCGGTCCGGCGGTGCTCGAGCTTCTGTCGCGATACCGCATCGGCTCCGCGTTCGTGACCTGCGGGGAGCGGGGGGCCCTCCACGTGAAGCGTGGCGCCCCCGGGGCGGAGCGAACCGGTGCCGAGGTTTGCGCTCTGGGAGACTCCCTCGTCGACACCGTGGGTGCGGGAGACGCGTTCGCCGCGGTCGCCATCCTGGGCACGCTGCGGGGCTGGCCGCCCGCCTTGACGATCGTGCGCGCGGACTCCTTCGCCCGAGCCCTCTGTCAGGTGCCCGGGGCCGTGCCGGAGGACCCTGCGTTCCACGCCCGCTTCCTGGCGAGCTGGGGAGGCGCGACGTGAAGCCGCCCGCTTCCCGTCCGCTCCGGATCCTGATGCTCAGCGTCCACGGTCTCATCCGGGGCCGGGAGCCGGAGCTCGGACGGAACGCGGATACCGGTGGCCAGACCGGATACGTGCTCGAGCTGGCCCGGGCGCTCGCGCGGGACCCCAGGATCGTCCACGTCGATCTCGTCACGCGGCTCATCGAAGACGAGTCGGTCTCCCGCGATTACGCCATGCCGTTCGAGGACCTCGGGGGCAGGGCCCGCATCGTCCGCCTCCCGTTCGGACCCCGGCGCTACCTGCGCAAGGAGGTCCTCTGGCCGCACCTGGGGCAGCTCGTGGACGCCTGCTGCGACTACCTGCGGGGTCAGCCGACTCTGCCCGATCTGATCCACAGTCACTATGCGGACGCCGGGTGGGTGGGAAAGGAGCTGTCCCAGCTCCTGGGAATCCCGCTCCTCCACACCGGCCACTCCCTGGGGCGATGCAAGAAGGAGCGCCTGCTCGCGGCCGGAAGGGGGGAGGCCGCCCTGGAGCGGAACTTCAACTTCGCCCGTCGAATCGCGGCCGAAGAGGAGACCCTGGAGCAGGCCTCCGCAGTCATCGCGTCCACACACGACGAGGTGAAGTCTCAGTACGCTCTGTACGAGGCATTTCGGCCGAACCGCGCCAGCGTGATCCCGCCCGGCGTGGATACGTCGCGATTCTGGCCGTCGACGGCCAGGGCTCATCGGAGCCTTCCCTGGATCGACCGCTTTCTCACGGATCCTCGAAAGCCCCTCCTCGTCGCGATCGCGCGGCCGGCGCCCAAGAAGAACCTCGGCACCCTGCTGACGGCCTACGGCGAGGATCCCGAGCTGCAGGCTTTGGCGAACCTCGTATTGGTCGCGGGGACCCGGGGCGATCTGAGAGAGGCGGAGGAGACGGCGCGGGGCGTTCTGCTCGATCTGGTGCTCCAGGTCGACCGGTTCGACCTCTACGGGCGGGTCGCGCTGCCGAAAGATCATCGCGCCGAGGACGTGCCCGACCTCTACCGGCTCGCCGCCGAGCGGGGGGGGCTGCTCGTGAATCCGGCCGTCACGGAGCCCTTCGGACTGACGCTGCTGGAGGCGGCAGCGAGCGGGCTCCCCGTCGTGGCCACGGAGAACGGCGGGCCACGGGACATCGTCGCGAGCTGCCGGAACGGCCTCCTCGTCGACCCGCTCGACAGGGATGCGCTGCGGGCCACGCTCAAGGACGCACTGTCGGACGAGGTGAGGTGGCGACGCTGGGCACGCAACGGAATCCGCGGCGTCGAGCGAACGTACACGTGGACGGGCCATGTCGAGAGCTATCTCCGTGCGTGCGATCGCGTGCTCCTCCGCGAGAGAAAGCGAATCCGTCGAACGGATCGCGCCCGGGCGGGATCCCCCGCGATTCGCAACCTCGCCCAGACCGAGCTGGTCCTGCTCTGTGACATCGACGAAACTCTCGTCGGAGACCGGAATGCCCTCGACGCACTGCTCGCGTGGAGGCGCCAGGCCGGTTCGCGCGTCGCGTTCGGCATCGCAACGGGGCGGACGCTCCAAAGGGCCCTCGAGGTTCTCGAGGCCTGGGGAGTGCCGGTGCCCGACATCCTGATCACCTCGGTGGGAACCGAGATCCACTACGGGCCGGGCCTTCGGCGCGACGACGGGTGGGCCGTTCATCTGCGTCATCCCTGGCGGCGGGAGGCGCTCGCGCTCGCGCTGACCGGCGCTCCGGGCCTCAAGCTTCAGCCCGAGGCCAACCAAGGTGAGCTGAAGCTGAGCTACGAGGTGGATCCCGCGAGGATGAGCTCAGTCGAGCGTCTCTATACGCGGCTCAGGGAGAAGGGCCTGAAGGCGCGGCTCGTGTATTCGCAGGGGAAGTACCTCGACGTCATTCCCCTTCGGGCGGGCAAAGGTCCGGCCCTTCGTTACATCGCCCTGAGGGAGGGGCTGTCTCCGAGCCACTTCGTCGTGGCGGGAGATTCGGGGAACGACGCCGACATGCTCCTCGGGGATACGCGTGCCGTGGTGGTGGGGAACTACAAGCCGGAGCTCGAGCCGCTTCGCGGCAGCGAACGGATCCACTTCGCGACGGCGACCTACGCCCGCGGAATCCTGGAAGGTCTCGAGCACTACGGGGTCGATCTCGGGCCCGCGCGCCCGGAGGAGAGCGCATGAAGCAGTCCCTGATGGAGTTCGCGGCCTCGCATCGCGACGCGGTGTATCTGTTCCTCGAGAAGCTTTTCGAGGGAGGCCGTTCCGTGCTGCTGCGCTCGGACGTCCTCGCGGCTTTCGGCGCCGCCCGGCTCGCCTACGAGCGGGCGCCGCTGGCCGGCACGCCCCTCGAGGATCTGGCGAAGAGCTGTCAGGAGGTGCTCCTTCGCAGTCCCTGGGCGCTTCTGTCGCTGCGCGAGGGGATCGGCCGGTGGAGGCACGTTCGCTTGCACCGCGAGACGCTGATTCCCGAGCTCATCGGGACGACCGAGTTCCTCCGCTTCAAGGAGCAGCTCGTGCTTCCGGCGGAAGAGGAGACGTTCGAGCCGCTGGAACTCGACCTGGCGCCCTTCGAGCGGGGATTCCCCAGGCTCAAGGAAGCGAGGTCCATCGGGCAGGGCGTCTCGTTCCTGAATCGGAAGCTGGCGAGCGATCTCTTCCGGGAGGGTGGGGAGGGGCGCGAGCGGCTGCACGAGTTCCTGGGTCTCCACGCCATCGAGGGACAGACGCTCCTCCTGACCGGGCTCTATCCTTCGGTCGGCGGCCTCCAGGACGCGCTCCGCGCCGGGATGGCGCTCCTCGAGCCGCTCGATCCCGCGACGCCGTGGGCGGTCGTGGCCGACAGGCTGGCGGCCGGCGGCTTCGCTCCCGGCTGGGGTCGGGACGCCGGTCGCGCGCTCGACACGATGAGCCTCCTCGCCGATCTCCTCGAGGCACCCACGCCGGAAGCTCTGGAACGGTTTCTGGCTCGCATCCCCATGATCTCCCGCGTTCTCGTGCTGTCGCCCCACGGCTACTTCGGCCAGGACGACGTCCTCGGCCTGCCCGACACCGGCGGGCAGGTCGTGTACATCCTGGATCAGGTGCGTGCGCTCGAGCGCGAGATGAGGGAGAGGCTCGAGCTGCAGGGCGTTTCCGTGGAGCCTCAGATCGTCATCGTGACCCGGCTGATTCCGGAGTCGCGTGGAACCACGTGCCATCAGCGCCTCGAGCGCGTGACGGGCTGTCGCAGCACGCGGATCCTCCGCGTGCCGTTCCGAAGGAAGGGCGGGGAGATCATCCGGCCCTGGATCTCCCGGTTCGAGGTCTGGCCGTACCTGGAGCGCTTCGCGGTCGAGGCGGAGCACGAGGCGATCGCGGAGATGGGGGGACGACCCGATCTCGTGATCGGCAACTACTCCGACGGCAATCTGGTCGCGACGCTCATCGCACAGAGGCTGGGCGTCACGCTTTGCACCATCGCTCACGCGCTGGAGAAGACGAAATACCTCCTCTCGGCTCTCCACTGGAAGGAGCTCGAGCCGCGGTATCATTTCTCCTGCCAGTACACGGCCGATCTCGTGGCGATGAACGCAGCCGATTTCGTCATCGCATCCACCTACCAGGAGATCGCCGGAACGGCCGACTCCGTGGGGCAGTACGAGAGCTATCAGACGTTCACGATGCCCGGCCTCATGAGAGTGCGGGACGGAATCGACGTTTTCGACCCGAAATTCAACGTCGTGTCTCCGGGCGCCGACGCCGAGGTGTACTTTCCATACTCCGAGACGGCGCGCCGGCTGTCGGCCCTCGTGCCCCGCATCGAGGAGCTCGTGCTCGCGCGCGAGCCGGGCCCCGGGGCGTCGGGCTCGCTGGAGGACCCGTCGAAGCCCATCGTCTTCACCATGGCGCGGCTGGACCGCATCAAGAACCTCACGGGTCTCGTCTCGTGGTTCGGGGCCTCCGATCGGTTGCGCGGTCTCGCGAACCTCGTCGTCGTGGGAGGCAGCGTCGATCCGGAGGGCTGTGGCGATCGGGAGGAGCGCGAGCAGTGCGAGCTCCTTCGCGAGCTGATCATCCGGCACGGCCTCGAGCGACAGGTGCGGTGGCTCGGCATGCGCATCCCGAAGCTCGTCGCGGGGGAGCTCTACCGGTGGATCGCCGATCGGCGAGGCGTGTTCGTGCAGCCCGCGCTCTTCGAAGCCTTCGGGCTGACCGTGATCGAGTCGATGGCCTCCGGACTCCCGACGTTCGCCACGTGCTACGGAGGGCCCTCGGAGATCATTCAGCCGGGCCGCAACGGTTTCCTGGTCGACCCGGGGCGCGGGGTGGAAGCGGCCGATCTGATTGCAGACTTCCTCGAACGGTCCGCGGCGGATCCCGAGGTCTGGCTCCGCGTCTCGAAGGGTGCGCTCGCGCGGGTCGAGGAGCGGTACACGTGGAGCCGGTACGCGGAGCGCACCATGACCCTCTCGCGAATCTACGGCTTCTGGAAATTCGTCAGCCAGATCGATCGCCAGGAAACCGTCCGCTACCTCGAGATGCTCTTCCGGCTCCAGTTCCGTCCCCTGGCGGCGGCGATTCCCGAAGCATGACCGCGCGAAGCGCCAGGCGTCGTATCGGGACGTCCCTGGCGGCCGTTCTCGCGCGAGCGCGGCGCGAGGCGAGGCGTTTCCCCGCGGTTCCGCTCGTCCTCGTGGGGGCCGGCTGCGGTCTCGTCGCCGTGCTCTTTCATCACGCGCTCACGCTCGGCAGATTCCTGCTCGTGGAGACCGCTCTTTCCGTGGCCTCGCCTTGGCTCAGCGCAGCGCTCGTCCTGCTTCTTCCGGCCTCGGTCGGGGGGCTGCTCGCCTTTGCGATGCGGAGGTTCTCGCCCCATGCCGGCGGCGGTCTGGCCCTGGTGAGAAGAGCCTACGCGCAGGGGCATGGAATCCTGGACAGAAAGACGTTCTTCGGAGCGTTCGTGGCGAACCCTCTCTCTCTGGGCGCCGGAACCCCGCTCGGTCCGGAGGGGCCCACCGTGGTGCTCACCAGCACGTTCAGCGTCGGGCTGGCCCGGTTCCTCGGCCTGCCCTCGCGGGTCGTGAGAGGAATGATCCCCATCGGGACCGCGGCCGGCATCGCCGCGATCTTCAATACACCCATCACCGGCGTCGTCTTCGCGCTCGAGGAGGTCGTCGGGAGCGCCTCCCGCGGTGTTCTCGGCGGGTCGCTCGTGGCCGCTGTCGCCGCTGCCGTGGTGCACCGGCAGGTCTTGGGCGGCGAGCGACTCCTCCCGGCCTCGGCGGCGGCCTGGCACGACCCGCGGGAGCTTCTGGGGTTCGCGCTGGTGGGCCTCGTCGCTGGAGGAGTGGCCGGGTTCGTGCCGCGGCTGGTGCCGCTCCTGAGGCAGCGGCTCGAGACCCTCACGACGGGGGTGGGCCGGCTGGGCTACGTCGCGCGGGGCTGCCTCGCCGGCCTCGCCGTGGGCGCGCTCGGGCTGATTTCCCCCGAGACGCTGGGGACCGGCTACCGCCCCATTGGCGTCTGGTTGACGGGGGGTGGTACGGCGGAGCAGTCGCTCCTCGCGTTCTTCGCGAAATCGGCAGGCCTCGTGGTCGCCCTGTCGGGATCGCTCGTGGGTGGTGTCTTCGCGCCGTCCCTCTTCATCGGGGCGGCGCTCGGCGCCGCGACGGGGCATGCGACCCACCTGTTGTTTCCGTCGGCTCCCATCGACCCGGCCGCGTACGCGCTCGTCGGGATGGGGGCGTTCTTCGCGGGGTTCCTCAGAACGCCGCTCGCCGCGGTGCTGATCGTCTTCGAGCTCACGGGCGACTACGGCCTCGTCCTTCCGCTGATGCTCGCCGTCGCGATCTCGCTCGTGGTGGCACGGCGCGTGTCGCGAAAGACCCTGGTGGAGCAGCAGCTCGACGAAGAGGGAGTCCGGGAGACCGCCTCCGCGTCAGACGTCTCCTCCCCGAGCGGCACAGGCGGGCACGAGGGCCCGGGGGCGTAGGGTCTCAGAGCCTGTCGCCCGTGTCCTCGCGGAACCAGTGGAGGCCGCCGGGCGCGAAGCGCACGGCCAGGCCTTCCGTGGGAAACGGCGGCTTCACGAACGC
>JAEUQS010000415.1 GCA_016789625.1 Acidobacteriota bacterium
CCGGGTGCGCGGGGCGGTGCTGTGGTGCTCGCTGGGGCAGTGCGCTTCGCGCCCCGCGCACCCGGCGTCCTCGTGCCAGCCGGTTACCATTGCCGGCTACGCCGGCGGATGCTCGCGTCGCTCGCGGGCAGGGTTAGGAAACGGGGGAACCGCTATCGGGCTCGCGGCCGGCACGGTCCGAAGAGAGCCCGGCGCTGCGCGCCGGGCCGTAGGCCACCGTGCGCGGGCGTCAATCCACAGCGCTTCGCTCCGGGCTTGACTCCCTCCGCGCGGTGGCCAAGACGCTTCTATGGCGGGAAATGGGATTTCCCGCCCTGGGTCAGGGCGGGACACTCAAAGATGAAATCGAGTTGGACGAGCTCCTCGGCAACGAGGAGATGCGAACGCATCTCCTCGATATCAGGGGTGGGGCCGGAGACGTGGAGCTTGTCCAGGGCGAGCGGAGCTCGCCGCGAAGCGGCCGAAGGCCCTGGACGAGGTCCGCGTATTCGGCCATCTCTTCGGGCGCGGCCGGAGCGACGAGCATGGCGGGAAACGGACACCTCGTCGGTCCCGGTGCTCCCCGCGGACCGCTCACGATGGCGGACGGCGCGCACAGGAGCCCGCAGGAGCGGCGATCAGGCGTCCGGCCTGGAGAGGCGAGCCTCGAGACGATCGGCCGTCCTGGCGCCTTCTGGCTGGCTGCTCTTTCCTTAGCTGCTGAACCTCGTACTCCGGCGCCGAAGGCGGCGCTGGCGGGCCGCGCGCGCGGCCGAAGGCCGCAGACGCGAGCGGCATGTCCAGCGCGTGAAAGAGCTGCGGCCGCGAAGCGGACGCCGAAGCGATGCGGGGCTGTCGGCGGCGAGGTGCGGACCCGGAGGGCGAGAGCGGAGCCGATTGCGGCCCTGGCGCGACCTTCGCGGCGAGCGTCGCGGCGCCCGAAGCGACGCGTCGAGCGCCGTTAGCGCAGGGCGTGACAGGGCCATGAACTTCCAGCCCGCGCCGAAGGCGCGCGCAGCTAGACAAAGAGCCCGCGCGGCGGCGTCCGCGCGCACCGAACGCCTGCGCGGGTTTGACATAGCCTTCGGTTATGTCAAAGGTCGCGAAGCGACCCGGAGGGGGGCGGGGCGCCCCGCGGCCGCGAAGCGGGCGCGCTACAAGGAAGCTCCGGCGCGGATAAGCCGGCTTATCGGCGAGTGACCATAGCAGCGCGCGTGACGGTGGGAGGTCCGAGGAGGGACCCGCCGGCGCGCGCGCTGCGGAACGGCCGGCACGATCGCCCCGCCCCCCGGAGCCCGCGCAGGCGATGGGTCCCCGGTGCTCTGCGGGCCTTGGCTGTAGGGGCGGCTGTCAGGCCAAGGTCTGGGTGCGACGCGAGGTCCGGGCTAGGTCGCCCACCAGCCCCTCGTCGGGTCCGATGATCAGCTCTTCGGCCTGGAGCGCGATCAGCCTGTTGAACTTGCTCACCTCATCGGGGCGCGCATCGACGTGAGCCAGGCGAGGCTCGCCGTGAATCGTCAGCGCCATATCGAGGGCCAGGGGAATGAACTTCATACCCTCTGGGCTGAGCAAAGCCGGCCGTGGCTTGCCTGGTGTGGCTGGTGGAGGAATCTCGGTGAAGGGGCGATCGGAGGTCACGAACGCCGCATCGGCTGGTGCGTGAAGCACGCACCAGCCGGAAGCGTCTAGGACCTTGGGGAGATCACCGAGCCCGAGCTCGAGCATCAAGAAGAGACGCTCTCTCGATCCGATCTCGTACTGGCCTTCCTTGTTTTCGAAGGACCTTCTGATCTCTGGGGCGAGCGTCACATCGTCGCCCGTCTCGGCGAGCATTCTCTCGATGGCTCCGGGCTGCCTGGAGATCAGCTGCATGAACGCTTTGGTGGTGGAATCGTAGAGCTGCTGCGTGAAGCGCTCGAAGCTCGGCCCGCGCGTATGGAGGAAAGCCAGAAAGAGAGCGAGCTCGGAGAGCGCGGCTGGACTCAGCGGCCCTCGCCGGCGCAGGGTCTCGAGATGGGGCCCGGCGGCTGACTCCAGCCTGGAGAGATAGGTCTCGATGGCGGTGGAGCGGTAGCCGTCGGGGTCCGTGAAGCTGTAGTAGTGAGACTGTTTGGCTGTGTTGAAGGGGGTTGTTCGCGGCCGCAGCTTTTCGCGTTTGCAGTCGAAGACCCAGAAGTGCTTTCCGTCGCGGCAAAAGCCCTTGAGGTAAAACTGCGGCAGGTAGTGGTGCTGTTTTGGGTCACCTGGCAAGGATCACGCTCCGGCGCTACGCCTCGTGACGACATCCTTGATTTCGTGCCTTGCTATGACTGCGTCGATGACGTCGAGAACAGTGTTCTGCTCCGAGCGGGGTAGCCGGTCGAGGATTTTCATCCTCTCGAAGAGGCGGACATTGTCGAACGGGACGGATTCTTCGCCGTTGCGGTCGCCGCGAAGCAGAGCATCTGCCGTTACGTGGAGGACTTCACAGATGGCAACGGCTTTGTCGGCGGTGGGGAGATGAATCCCGCGCTCGTATCGGCTGATCATCATGACCGTAGCGCCAATGGCCTGGGCCAGGTCCTGCTGAGTGAGGCTCCTCTTCTCGCGGTAGCTACGAAGCCTTTGGCCGAAGCCCTTCAATTTGTCCTCGGTGGCTGGTTTGGATCGGGGGCGTGAGCTGTGTCGCACCATGCCCTGATTCTCGGGACCTCTTCCAGCCGGGGCTGTCGCGTCCGGAGGCGCCGCTGGGCGTACATACGAGATAGATTATAGGTTGACAAGTAGTATTAAGCTAGTCGATAAAGACTCTTGACGGCATATCGCCGCAGGAGGGCTCCATGCCACGCATCCCCGACCACCTGCTCGACCGCATCAAGCGAGAGATTCCGGTGAGGCTGCTCGTCGAGAGGGCGGGCATCGAGCTGCGGGGCCTGGGCGACAACCTCGCCGGCCGCTGCAGCCGCCACGACGACTCGACGGCCTCTCTGATCGTCACGCCCGACAAGAACCTCTTCCACTGCATGGGTACCTGTCAGAAGGGCGGCTCCGTCATCGACTGGGTGATGTGGCAGAAGGAGATCGGCTTCCACCAGGCCGCGCGCGAGCTGGCCGAGGAGTTTTTCCCGGACGACGCGCAGAAGCTCTTCGGCCGCAAGGCCGAGATCGCCGAGCGGCGGCGGGGCGAGGAGCTGCCATCGCCGCTCCGCGAGGGAGCCGAGGACCAGGAGCTCGTGAGCGACGCCGTCGCGTACTACCAGGCTCGGCTCGAGAGAAGCCCCGAGGCTCTGGCGTACCTCGGCAAGCGCGGCCTCGACGACGCCGAGCTCATCGCGCGCTTCCGCCTCGGCTACGGAGACCGCACGCTCGGCGTCACGCTCTCGGTGAAGCTCCGGCGAAAGCTGCAGGAGGTCGGCTTCTTCCGCTCCTCCGGCCACGAGCACTTCAACGGCTCCCTCACCGTGCCTTTCTTCGGCGAGAAGGGCGAGGTCCTCGGGTGCTACGGCCGGAAGATCAACGACAACCTCCGGCCGGGCACGCCCGACCATCTCTATCTGCCGGGCCCGCACCGTGGGCTCCTCAACCGCGAAGCCTTCAAGGCCTCGGGCGAGATCCTCCTGTGCGAGGCGCCGCTCGACGCTCTGAGCGCGTGGCGTCACGGCTTCCGCAACGTCACCACCGCCTTCGGCGTCGAGGGTTTCTCCGAAGAGCTGCACGAGGCCTTCCTCGCGCACCGCACCGAGCGTGTGCTCATCGCCTTCGACCGCGACGAGGCCGGAGACCGTGGCGCGGAGAAGACCGCCAGGAAGCTCGCCGCGGCGGGCATCGCCTGCTACCGCGTGCTCTTTCCCAAAGGCATGGACCTCAACGACGTCGCGCTGAAGATGCATCCGGCCGAGAAGACGCTGGGCCTTTTCTTCCGGAGCGCCGAGTGGATGTGCGGCGGCAACGGCGCCAAGACCGTGCTCTTCGGCGGGAGTGGTACGAACGGCTCGGGCGGGCTCGATGGCCCGGGCGGATCCGAAGGTCTCGAAGGCCCCGAAGGTCCGAGAGGCGCAGGTGGGTCCAAGGCTTCAAAACCCGCTCAGAGAGCGGCTTTGAAGGCCCATGTCGAGACAGCGGCTACAAGCCCCGGTGAAGCGGCTAAGAAGGAAGAGCGCACACAGGCCGCTAAGGAAGGAAGCACCTCGAGCGATCCGCTCGTCTCGCTCGGCGACGACGAGGCCGTCTTCCTTTTCGGCGATCGGCGCTACCGCGTCCGCGGCCTGAAGAGGAACACCGCCTTCGGTGTCCTGAAGCTCAACATCCTCCTCACACGGGAAGACGCGGCGGGCGGAGACCTCTTCGCCGGCTCGCCGCTCACGGGGCTCCACGCCGACACCTTCGATCTCTACCTCGCGCGCGCACGTCAGCTCTTCGAGAGGCAGGCCGCGCTCGAGCTCGGTGTGAAAGACGACGTCGTCAAACGCGACCTCGCGGCGATGCTGCGGAAGCTCGAAGACGCGCAGGCCGAGGCGCTCCGGCGGCTCCACGAGCCCAAGGTGAGCGAGATTCTCCTCAGCGAGAAGGAGACCGCAGAGGCGCTCGCCTTCTGGAAGAGCCCCAACCTCCTCGACCGCATCGTCTCGGACATGACCGCCTGCGGCCACGTGGGCGAGGCGACCAACAAGCTCGTGACCTACATCGGC
>JAEUQS010000483.1 GCA_016789625.1 Acidobacteriota bacterium
AAGAGGTCCTGGAGTCCCTGATCGGTCACGAGCTCATCGGGTAGCGCCCGGCGGGCCTCCCCGAGCATGGCGAGCGCCGCGGCGCCGTGGCCTTCGGCCGCGTGGGCTTCCGCCAGGAAGAGCCGCGCGTAGAGGCCGTGCTCGAGGAGCCCCTGCTCGTCCAGCGTGGCGAGCACCCGGGCCCCTTTTTCGAGCGCTTCGCGGTAGCGGCCCTGGGTCACGGCGAGGCCGAGGAGGTTCACCCGGGCGCGGAGGGCGACCGTCGTGGCACCGGAGGCGACGGCCGCTTCCAGCGCGCGGGTGAACGCTTCGCGGGCCTCATCCTTGCGATCCAGGTCGAGGAGGAGGCACGCACGGGCCTGCAGCACGGCCGCCACGGTGTGGCCGTCGCGCTTGGCGTCCAGGTACGTCGCGGCCGTCTCGAAGAGCTCGAGGGCCGACTCGTCGTTGCTCCGCGTGCAGCGTGCCACGGCCTCGGCGGCGAGGGCCCGGCCCACCCAGGGGCGCTGCTCGAGGCCGGCGAACTGGTCGCGAGCCTCCTGCAGGAGCGCGATGGCGGAATCGGTGTCCCCGGCGCTGCCGAGCGCGCTGCCGAGAAAGTAGCGGGCCCGCGCGGCGAGGAGGAGCGGCGTTCCGGGGGCGAGCCGCGCGTGAGCGCGGAGGGCGGCGGCGACGCCCGTGGACGTCTCGCCCTTCACGAGGAGGGCCTGGCTCTCGAGGAGGTCCGACTCGATCTCGAGCTCGAGGTCCGCGCCGGCCGCCCTGCGGCCCTCGAGATGGCTCCGGCACACCGAGACGAGCGCGAGCGCTTCCACCGGGGATCGCATCGCGATCTTCGCAGCCTTCTGGCAGGCCGCCACGAGGGTCATCCGTGTCAGCTCGCGATCGGTGCCGGCGCGCTCGATGAGCAGCGTCTCGGCGGCTTCGGCGCCCTGCGCGAGGAGGTCCAGAAGGTCGTTCGAGAAGGAGTCGGCGAGACGGGCGCGGGCGAAGATCGAACGAGCCGCGCTCGCGATCCCCGGGGACACGGGCGGCGCGGCGGGGGCCGTCCTGAGGGCGTCGATCTCCGCGGCGTGGGCGAGGCCGTCGTCGATGCGGCGCACGCGGGCGCGGCAGGCCGCGCAGCTCTCGAGGTGGGGGTGCCCCGCGCCGCCTTCGTGACCCAGGCGGAAGAGCTCGACGGGGGAGAGGTGTCCGGTGGTTTCAGCCAACAGCATGGGTGAACCTCTCGACGCAGCGGTCGAAACGGCGGTGGACGGTTCTCTTCGACCAACCCAGATGGCGGCCGGCCTCCGAGACGTTGCGGCCCACCACGTAGCGCTGGATCAGGATCTCGCGACAGTGCTGGGGGATGAGCGTGAACGCGCGGTGCACGGAGAGCGCGGCCGAGAGCTTCTCCGAGGGATCGCTCGTGAAGGCCTCCACGTCGATGCCCTCGATCTCGGTCCGCGAGCGCGTGTCGTTTCGCTGCTTCACGTGAAAGCAGTGGTGGAGAAACGCCGTGGTCAGGAAGCCTTCGGGATTGCGGACCACGGAGGAGGAGCTCGAGACCTCCTGGGCGGCCTTGAGGAGAGCGTCCTCGCAGTCCTCGCGCGTCAGGCGGTAGCGCCGCTGGCCGAGCGCGACCAGCGGACCCGAGAGCCGCTCGAACAGCTCGTCCCAGTCCCAGCTCGAGGGCTCCGAGCCGGCGGAGCCGTCTCCATGCGCTGCCGCCACGGACGGCGGGATCGCTTCGACGGGGAGGAGGGCTTCGGGGGTCGACATCCGGTCCCATTCTCCCCCAGATCTAGCCCAGGAGCTTCTCGGGCGTGATGGGGAGGTCCCGGACTCTCAGGCCCGTGGCGTGGTAGACGGCGTTCGCGACCGCCGCCGCGATTCCGGTGATGCCGATCTCGCCCACCCCGCGCGCTCCCAGCGGGTTGAACGCGATATCGGGTTCACCCACGAACAGCACCTCGACGTGCGGGACGTCGGCGTTCACGGGGACCCGGTACGACGAGAGGTCGAGCGTCGTGAATCGGCCGGTCCTCGCGTCGAGCCGCGACTCCTCGAGGAGCGCCATGCCGATGCCGCCCGCCACGCCGCCGATCACCTGGCTGCGGGCGGCCTTCGGGTTCAGGACGGAGCCGATGCTCATGGCCGAGACGACGCGGTGGACCCGCACCTCGCACGTGAAGCGGTCGACGCCCACCTCCACGAAATGCGCGCCGAAGCTCGAGAAGGAATGGTCCGCTCCCTCCTGGCCGGGCGCGGCCGTCTCGGTGGCCTCCACGGCGCCCTTGCCCGCCCGCGCGAGGACCGCCGAGAACGCCTCGCCCCTCGATGGATCGGCCTTCGAGACGAGCCGGCCCTGCCGGGCTTCCACAGCGTCCCTCGCGAGCCCGGAGAGGGCCGCTCCCTCTCCGCCGGCCGCGAGGTCGACGAGCTTGGCGAGCGCGGCCTCGGCCGCCTTTCGCACGGCCGGCAGCACGCTCGCCGTCGACATGGACCCGCCGGCGAGGGCCGCGGGCGGGAGCGAGGAGTCGCCGAGCTCCACGTCGACGGCGTCGAGGGGCAGCGAGAGCGCGTCCCCCACGGCCTGCGCGAGGAGCGTGTACATGCCCGTGCCGAGGTCGTGAGTCGCCGACGACACCTGTGCTCTTCCGCTCTCGAGGATGCGCACCCGCGCGGTGGACGCGGCGCGATAGCCCGGATAGACCGCGCTCGCCATGCCCTGCCCGAAGAGCCACTCGCCTTCTTTCTGAGAGCGCGGGTCGGGCCGCTTCGCCTTCCAGCCGAAGCGCTCGGCCCCGGCCCGGTAGCACTCCCTCAGGGCCTTCGCCGACCAGGGCTTGCCGCTCTTCGGGTCCTTCTCCGCGTGGTTCGCGAGGCGCAGCGCCACCGGATCCATCGCGAGCGCCCAGGAGAGCTCGTCGAGAGCGCTCTCGAGGGCGAACGTGCCGGGGGCCTCGCCGGGCGCCCGCATGTACGTCGGCGCTCCCACCGGGATCTCCGCGAGCGCGTGCGCGATCTCCACGTTCGGGCACGCGTAGAGGCGGGCCGTCGTGCGGTGCCCGGTGGGCTCCACGAACTCGTGGTGAAGGGCCGTCGTCGTCACCGAGAGGTGCCTCATCGCCGTGAGCACGCCGTCGCGTCTCGCTCCGAGGAAG
>JAEUQS010000492.1 GCA_016789625.1 Acidobacteriota bacterium
GAACCTCGAGCTCGAGACTTACAAGGGCCGCATCGCCGTCACCGTGCCGCGCAAGGCGGGCTTCCGCCTCGAGGCCGACACGGGCCGGAGCGGCGAGGTGCGCGGCGACTTCGAGTTCGCCTCCCGTTCGTCCTCCCGCTCCTCTCGCCGCCGGGACCACGACGACCACGTCTCGGGCGAGGTGAACGGCGGCGGACCCGAGATCCGCTTCTCGACCTACAAGGGCGAGCTGGAGCTGAAAGAGTAAGAAAACCGTCGACAGAACGAACGGTCGTGCGATAGGCTTTCCACCATGAGTGGATCCGCCAGCGACCGACTCCCAATCCTCAACTCGGCTACAGTGGCGGTTCTGGCGCTCGTCTCCGCGGCGTGCGCCACCTCGCCCGGCAGCGTTTCCGGGCCAGCTCTGGATCTCACCGAGCCTGTCTGGCGCACGGTCGTTTCTTCGCGGGGGGTCGCGCCCGACGACGTGCCCAGCCCCTTCGAGGCGACGCCGGAGATGGTGGACGCGGCGCTTCTCGCCGCGGGCTCGGGGACCGCGGTCGAACGGCTCGACCGCATCCAGCGCTCGCTCTTCGATCCCGCGGCATACACGTTCGAGTACGAGGGAAATACGACGCTCACGGCCCGGGAGGCGTTCGCGGCACGCCGCGGGAACTGCGTCTCCTTCACGAACCTCTTCATCGCGCTCGCGCGGGCGGCCAAGGTTCCGGTGCAGGCCGCGGTGCTGGGCACGCGCGGCGAGAGCCGCAAGCAGGGCGATCTCGTCGTCGTGTACGCGCACCTCGTGGCGGTGCACCGCGGCCCGCAGGGCCTCATGGCGTACGACTTCTCGCACACGCGCATGGGTCTCGTGACCTCGGTGAAGCTCCTCGACGATCCGGGCGTCGCCGCCATCCTCGAGAACAACCGGGGCACCGCGGACCTTCGCAAGGGCCGGCTGGCCTCGGCGCGCGAGCACCTCGAGAGGGCCGTGGCTCTGCTGCCCGACTACGCGCCCGTGCAGGGGAACCTGGGCATCGCGCTCCTCCGCGCCGGCGACGCGGCCGCGGCGTCCACCCGGTTCGAGAAGGCCCTCCGCCTCGCGCCCGACGACCCGTCCACGCTCTTCAACATCGCATCGCTCTACCGCCAGGCCGGCCGCGTGGGAGACGCGCTCGCGCTGCTCCGCAAGGCAGACCTCGGCAGCGCCTCGCCGTGGCTGCTGTTGGCGCGCGGCGACCTCGAGATGTCCCAGGGCGACATCGCGGCCGCGCTCCGGAGCTACCGGAAGGCCGCGAGCCGCGGACCCGAGCTGGTCGAGCCGCTCCTCGCCATCGCGCGGGCCGAGAAGGCCCGGGGGAACGACGCGGCCGCCCGCCGCGCGCTCGACAAGGCGCTCGAGCTGTCTCCGGAGAGCGAAGAGGCCCGCAACCTCGTCAGCGCGATGTGACCCTGGGGGCACCATGGCCGGTGCCCCCAAGCCCCCTCCGAGCCAATCGCTGGTTTTTCCGGGGCGCGGCTACAAGGCCTGAAGCTGCTTGGCGACGTCGGCGACGGCCTCGGAGTTGGCCAGTCGCGCGAGGGAGCCCAGGAGGAATTCCTTCACGTCCTGCTCGAGAAGCGCGAGCTTCGCAGAGTCCACGCCGAGCGCCGTCGCATAGCGCTCCACGACGGCTCGCTCCGCGTCGCCATAGGCATTGTCGACCCAGGCCACGAGCAGGCACGACTTCACGAACACCTCGGCGACGGGGCTGCCCTGCTCGATGACGGCCGTGGCCTCGGCGACGGTGATCTCGGGACCGGACAGGTCGGTCAGCCCGAACTGCTGGATGAGCATCAGCTCGCGCTCGTCGGCTCCACCTTCGCTGTGGGCGACGGCCAGCATGCCGCGGGCGATCGCGTTGGCCTGGGCGTCGGTGACGTCGACTTCTGAGAATGAGTTCATCGTGTGCCTCGCGTGAGAAGAATCTCGCGCCGAATCATAAGCGGAGGGATCAAATCATTCCCTGAAGCTGCACGGCATATGCGGGGCCCCGCGCCTCGTCCTCGTGCTTGAAGAAGACGAACGCGTCGGTCCAGGCATTCCCCTTCACGAAGGAAAGCCAGTCGGCGAGGCCCTCGGGCGGGTAGTCCGGCCGGCGGAGACGCAGATAGCCGAAACCCGCCGTCGCGACCCGCGGAGTCGAGAGCTTCTCGTCGTCGGCCACGCAGAGCGCGACGCCGTGCTCGCGCAGGGCCGCGTACACCTCGTCGTCGAACCAGCTCGCGTGCCGGAACTCGAAGGCCGAGCGCCCGCCGCGCGCCAGCATCGCGAGGAAAGGCACGAGGCGCCCCAGGTCCTTCTTCATGTTCGGCGGGAGCTGATAGAGCACGGGTCCCAGGTGATCGCCGAGCCCCGAGAGCTGCGAGAGGAAGAACGCGAGCGTCTCCCCCGCGTCCTTGAGCCTCAGGATGTGCGTGAGGCGCTGCGAGGCCTTCACCGCGAACGCGAAGTCCGCCGGCACCTCGCGCGTCCAGCCCTCGAGGACCTCCTGCTTCGGCAGGCGGTAGAACGTGTTGTTCACCTCCACCGCCGGGAAGCGCTCCGCGTAGAAGCGGAGCATGTCCTTGGCGGGGAGCTTCGCGGGATAGAAGCTCCCCTTCCACGCGGAGTACGAAAAGCCGCTCGTGCCCATGAGGACGCGCATCCGCAAACTGTACTTCAGCGGCTCCTACTTCAGACCGCCGGCGCCTCGAGCCCGTACTTCGCCCAGCCTTCCCGCGTGGGGCCGTACACGTCGGTGGGCTGAACACCCGCCTGCCGGAGGAGCAGCGCCATCTGTCCCCGGTGGTGCGCCTGGTGCACGACGAGCGCGAAGAGCGCGTAGCCCTTCGTCCAGCGCTCGCCATACATCTCGACGACGGCCTCCAGCTCGGCGTCGTTCCAGCGCTTCACGAGCTCGGCGAGCGCCGTCGCGCTGACGCCGTACGCCGCGTCGATCGCGGCGGGATCCCCGGGAACCGGCTCGGCGATGAAGCCGTTCGCGATCTTCGGCCCGGGCACGGCGAGGCCGAGATGCGACGGCAGCTCCACGCAGGTTTCGAGGAGATGCCAGCCCAGGCGGCCGAGGTCCCGGTGCGGCGCTCCCGGAGCCTTCAGCGCGGCGGCGGGGACACGCGCGAGCACCTCGCGGGTCTTCTTCAGCTCCTCGGTCCAGATGGTCACGAAGTCGTCGATGCGTCGAAACATGGTGTTTCCTCCAGGCCCGCACTCTGCGCGACCCCTCCTGACAGCATCCCGTCAGGAGACTTTCTCTGCCCCCTCGTTGCAGGCGATCTCGGCGTCCAGGATCCTGAGGTAGTCGGCCAGCGTCCGGCCGGGCTCGTCGGCGAACGTCTCGGAGAGCGTCGCGACGGAGCGAAAGCGGTCCAGCCGGAAGCTCCGGAACGACGTGCGGAGCTCGCACCACGCGGAGAGGCTCCAGCCCGGCCCCCAGAAGAAGAGGCCCAGAGGACGCAGCACGCGCTCGCTGGCCTCGCCGTCGGCGCGCGTGTACGAGGCGAGGATCTTCCTGCGGTCGCGCACCGCGCGCCGCAGCTCGTCGAGGTGCCGCGAGGCCTCTCTGGGTATGTGGAAGTCCGGCGCGAAGAGGCCGGGCGTACCGAGCCGCGAGGAGAGCGCCGACGGCAGCACCGACTCGATCTTGCGGAGGGCCGCGGCGGCCGCGGCCGAGAGCTCGGCGCCCGTCCAGCTCTGCGCCATGCGCATGCCGGTGACGAGGGCCTCGACCTCGTCGGCCGTGAACATCAGCGGCGGCAGCTCGAAGCTCTTCGGGAGCCGGTAGCCCACACCGGCCTCCCCTTCGATGGGCACGCCGGAGCGGGAAAGGTCCGAGAGGTCGCGGTATACGGTGCGCTCGCTGACACCCAGCTCGCGGCCGAGCCGCGCGGCCGTGGTGATGCGGTCCCGGCGCAGGATCTGGACGATGGAAAACAGCCGGTCGGCCCGCCTCACGGCCGCATTCTCGGTCTATCGTTCGCCCATGCGCACGAGATCTCTTTCCGTCCTCGCGGCAGCCTTCCTGGCGATGCAGCCGGCGGCCGCCCAGACGAAGAAGCCCATGACCATCGACGACCTCTGGGCCATGCAGCGCGTGGGCAGCCCGGTCGTCTCGCCCGACGGCCGCAAGGTCGCCTACACGGTCGCGACGTACGACATGGACGAGAACCGGAGCAACGCCGACATCGTCGTGAGGGACCTCACGACCGGCACCGTCCGGAAGCTCACGACGGCCAAGGCGGGAGACTCCTCGCCGGCCTGGAGCCCCGACGGCACCCACATCGCGTTCGTCTCCAGGCGCGAGGACGACAAGGCCTCCCAGATCTACGTGATTCCCACCGACGGCGGCGAAGCGCGGCGGATCACGTCGATGCCGATCTCGGCGTCCTCGCCGAAGTTCACGCCCGACGGCAGGCGCATCGTGTTCGTCTCTTCGGTGCTCGAAGGCTTCGAGTCGCTCGAGGCCACGAAGAAGG
>JAEUQS010000496.1 GCA_016789625.1 Acidobacteriota bacterium
CTCGACCCCGGTCCGCTTCTGAGGGCCGGGGGATTCGACCCCGCGGAGGTGACTCCCACGAAGCCGATCCGGTATCTCCTCGGGGGATCGGCCGATACGCATCTGGCCTGGACCGCGGCTCTGGACGGCGAGCCCGTGCGCGTCGAGGCGACCTTCTGGAAGGGACAGGCCGTCGGTTTCACCGTCCTCGCCCCCGATGTCCCGTTCTGGCGTCAGATGCCCGAGACCCAGCTCTGGCAGGGGAGCGGCGCGGACTGGGCCATGCGCATCGTCGCCGTATTCGTTTTCGTGTTCCTGCTCCTTCTGGCGAGGCGCAACGCGCAGCTCGGCCGCGGCGACGGGCCGGGCTCCCGGCGACTCCTGACGTTCGTCCTCGTGGGCATGGGCGGCGGGGTCATCCTGCAGGGGCACTACTCGTTCCACCGCTTCTACAGTCTCTTCACGGTCGTCATCGTGATCTGCTTCTGCGTGGGCGCGGCCGTCTTCGTGCGGCTCGCCTACCTCGCCGTCGAGCCGCCCATTCGAAAGCGATATCCCTTTCTCCTCGTCTCCTGGACGCGGCTCCTCTCCGGCGACTATCGAAATTCCCTGGTGGCCCGGGACGCTCTCATCGGGCTCACCCTCGGGACCTCGGTTTCCGCAGCCCGGGCCCTCTACGCCGCGCTGCCTTCGTGGATCGAGATTCGCGGAGTGCCCCTGATCTACACGGCCGCCGACGACCTGATCCGAAAGCGCTGGGTCCTCGGCAAGCTCTGCGAGGCGCCGCTCTATGCCATCTTCTTCGGTTTCCTCGTGATCGGGGTGCTCCTCCTCGGGCGCATGCTGCTCCGGAGCGACGGGCGTGCCTGGCTCGCGCCTTTCCTTCTCATGACTCTCTTTCCGATTGCGGGCGGGAACCTGGCTCTCGAGGTGGTGCTGGGCATGGTGGTCGCCGGCCTCTACCTGCTGGCGCTTCGCTCGGGCGGGCTGCTCTCGCTGGTGCTCGCGTTCTTCGCGTTCCAGTCGCTCTCGTACACGCCCATGGGCCTCTTCGAAGGTGTGTGGTACTCGGACGGCGGCCTCCTCGTCGTCGGGCTCCTCTCGGCCCTGGCGGCGGTCGCCGCGTGGCTCTCGACCGGGGGACGGGCGATCCTCCCTCGCGGCGTCCTCGACGCCGTGGATGCGGAGTAGGATCCCGCCGTCGATGGTTCGAGCCGCGCTTCTTCTCGCCGTGTGGGTCTTCGCGGCCACCCCTTCGTTGGCGGGCGCTCTGCAGGTTGCGTCGCCAACCGCGGGAGTGCCGGAGGATCCCGCCCACGAGGAGCTGCGGGCGCTCAAGGGCCGGCTCACCCAGGCCATCGCGAAACAGGACGTGACGGCGATTCTCGGCTGCGTGACCGACGACGTCGTCGTGACGTTCCTGGACTCCGAGGTCGCGCGCGGCAAGCCGCAGCTCGGCGCCTACTACGAGCGGATGATGAGCGGCCCGTCGAAGGTCGTGAAGTCGTATCGCAACGAGGTCACGGTGGACTCCCTCACCATCCTCTACGGAGGGGATACGGGCGTTTCGTGGGGCAGCTCGAAAGACGACTTCGTGCTCACGGGCGGCCTCGAGCTGTCGCTCACGAGCCGCTGGACGGCAACTCTCGTGAAGGTCGACGGCCACTGGCTCGTCGCGAGCTTCCACGCCTCGGCGAACCTCTTCGACAACCCGCTCCTCCGGGCCTCCAAGGCCTTCTCGAAGTGGGCGGTTCCCGCCGCGCTCGTCGGCGGCCTCCTCGTGGGCTTTCTGCTGGGGCGCCGCAAGAGAAACTAATCGATGCTCAGGCCGGCGCGGCTCGCGAGGAACTGTGCGATCGCGTCGGCTGCTGCGCGCGGCGCTTTCTGGAGAACCTGGTGCGTCGAGCGGAGCACCACGGACTGAGCGTCGGGCCGCTCGGCTTCCACGCGCTTGCGGTTCCAGAACGGCACGACCACGTCCTTGGTCGCGCCGATGTAGAGGATCGGGACGTCCACGGCCTGGAGCTCGGGACGCACGTCCACACCGAGGCATTCGCGCGCCCGCGCAGCCATCACGTGCGGGGGGACCGACCGGCTGACCTCGCGGAAGACGCGTTTCAGCTCCGCGTCGGGATACCCTTGGAGCGCGGCCCGCGCGGCGACCGAGACGGGCCACAGACGGAAGAAGCTCTCGTGACAGAGGAACGAGAGCCCCTTGGGAACGGCCGTCGGGTTTCTCGAGAACGTGGCGGCGAGGATGAGCGCCTTGAGGCCGGGCGGCTTCTCGGCGGCGAGGCGGATGGCGAGAGGCCCCGAGAAGGACTCGCCGAGGAGCACGAAGGGGCCGCTCTCAGGCAGCGCCGCCCGGGCGATGGGGAGGAGC
>JAEUQS010000529.1 GCA_016789625.1 Acidobacteriota bacterium
CGAGGGCCTCTTCTCACGTGCGACACCCGCCTACGATCGCGGCGAGCTGGACCGGGAGAGGTTCTTTCGGGCCGCCGAGGAAGCCTGCGGAATCGACCGCCTCGACGACGCTTTCTGGACGCTCGCCTGGCGCGACATCTTCACGCCGATCGAGCCGGCCCTCGGAGCGCTTTCGCGCGTGGTGCCCTCCGTGCGGCGCGTGATCGTCTCGAACACGAACGAGCTGCACTGGGAGGGGGTGCTGCGCGTCGCGCGCGTCGACGAGCTGGTGGACGCGTGCGCTCTCTCTCACGAGCTGGGCCTGTTGAAGCCCGAGCCGGGGATCTTCCTCGCGGCGCTGTCCCTCGCGGGCTGCGCGGCGGAGGAGGCGGTGTTCGCCGACGACCGGCCCGACTTCGTGGCCGCAGCGCGAGCTCTCGGAATCGACGCGTTCGTGGTCGAGCACGCGGGGTCGCTGCCCCGGGAGCTGGAGATCCGGGGGCTTCTCGGGGAAGGAATCGTGCCGAAGGAACGTTTCACGGCAACCAGGGGCGTGCGATCCTCGTAGAGAGAGCGCCCGGAGACCCATGAACGCCAAATCCGCACTCCTCCTCGCATCTTCCGTGCTCTGCCTCTCCGCCTGCGTGCCGGAGAGCTCCGGAGGCTCGGCCGATTTCGACCCGCAACCCTCCGCCGGGACCGTCACCCAGGCCGCGGGCACGGCCGCCGCGCCGGCAGGAACCGCCTTCGCGTCCCTCGATCTCGACGACGCGCTGGCGCAGGGCCGGAGGGAGAAGAAGCTGGTCCTCGTCGACGTCTATACCGACTGGTGCGGCTACTGCAAGAAGCTCGACAAGGAGGTCTTCCGGGACCCCGAGGTCCAGGCCGCCCTGCAGGCATTCGTCGCGATCAAAGCCGATGCCGAGGGGCGTGGTGAGACCGCTGCCCGGCGCTTCGGCGTGCAGGGCTTCCCCACGATCCTGTTTCTGGAGCCTTCGGGCCGCGAGGTCCGCCGGATCGAGGGCTACGTGAGGCGCGACGAGATGCTGCGCATCCTCAGGTCCCTGTCCGGACCGGTCTGATTCCGGGTGGACGGGTCTCCTTTCGCGAGCCCGGCGTTCATCCACGGATGCGCGCTCTACGAATCGGGAAAGCTGTTCGAGGCTCACGAGGAGTGGGAGACCGTGTGGATGACGGAGCAGGGGCCCGTGAGGCCTCTCCTCCAGGCTCTCATCCAGATCGCGGCCGCAGGGGTCCACCTCGGGCGGGGGCGCGAGGCTCCTGCCTCGAGGCTTCTCGCGCTCGCGGGCGAGAAACTGAGGCGGCTCCCCAAAGGCCTCCAGGAGCCCGGGCTCCTGGCCGCGCTCGAGGCGCTTCCGTCGAACCCCACCCTCGCGGCGGTCCGTCAGCTTCCGGTCGGCTCCGTGGGCAGCAGCGCGGCAGCCCGCGAGGCGACGGAGGCCACGATCCGGGCGTCGGCGGTGCGATCCGACGACCCGAACGCCCCGGTGCCGCCCACGCCGAGCATCGAGAGCTCGTAAGCGAGGCGCGAGGCGAGGCCGCGGGTCCGCGCCTCGCCGGAAAGCACGGCGCGGAGAGCGCTCGCGTACCTCGCCGCGACGTGCTCGGGCCGGCGCTCCGCGCCCCACGCTCGCGCGGCCGCCCCGCGCCTGGCGGATTCCCCGGGGGACCCCGCGAGCCGCCGCAGCTCCTCGGCGAGACGCGGGATCTCGCCCGAGCCGACGGGGATCTTCGAAGCGAAGGTGTCGGGCAGCTCCTGGAACCAGCCCGTCGCCGACACGAGGACGGGAAGGCCCATCCCGGCCAGACGGCACACGGCGCCCGACGTCTCCCCCATCGTGGGATGCCGCAGGTTCGCGGCGAGGTCGGCCGCCGAGGCCGCGCGGAAAAAATCCGCCTCCTCGAGATACCCCGCGAACACGATATCGCTTTCGAGCCCGCGGCTCTTCACGAGCTCGCGGAGCGCGTCGTCCGCGCTCACGGCGCCCCCCACGTAGAGGAACGGCCGCTCCGCGGCCGGCAGAAGCGCGAGCGCCTCGATGAGGGCGCTCACCCGC
>JAEUQS010000544.1 GCA_016789625.1 Acidobacteriota bacterium
CGAAGCGCAGGAGCGGGCCCACGTACCCCTCGGCCGCGGCGCTGACGTGGCCCGGGCTCACGAGCTCTGCCACGAACGTCCCTTGCGCGTCGACGCGGACGCGCTGCGGGATACGGCCCGGCAGACTGAGCGTGACGTCCATTCCGGGCACGGGCGTGAGGCCGTCCACGTCGACCACGTGGACCCGTACCGTGGAGGCCTCCTCGAACACGAGCTCGTGGTTGATGACCTGCCCGGAGTACGTGATCGTTCCCGTCACCGACTTCGTGCCGTGGAAGGGGTTGTAGGCCGAGAGCGTGTACGCGCCCACGGGCAGGAGCAGCGTGAGGCGGCCGTCCGCGTCGGTCGTCGCCTCGACCGGGGACGCGGCCAGATCGATGTCGTGGGTCGCGGCGCTGTAGCGCGTGGCCCGGTAATAGATGAGGGACTGGCTGCCCGTCGACGCTGGCGCGCGGGCACGGATCTGCAGCGTCCCCGCGCCCACGCAGCGGACCGTGGCATACGCCCGATGCCCGCCGAAGACGACCTCGACCGAGGCTCGGCCGAGGTAGCCGACGAGCCCCGCCTGGAGGCCGTCGCCCACGTGTGCCACGAGCCCGTAGGCTCCCACGGGGACGTTCGCGAAAGAGAACCGTCCGTTCGCGTCGGTCACCCGCTCGCCAATGGGATACAGCACGATTCCTGCGTTCGCGAGCGGGCGGCCCAGAGGGTCGAGCACCACGCCCTCGACCGCGCCCGTCATGCGCGCGAGCCGGATCGTTGGAGCCGTGACGGGCTCGTCGCCCGGGTCCAGGCGCCCGAGCGTCACGCTGGCCTGGAGACTGCGCGCGAAGTCGATGGCCGAAACCTGGTACGGAGGATCCGACGGCCCCTGGATCGCGAGGCCTTCGAGCCGGTAGTCGCCGTTCGCATCCGTCGTCGCGAAGACCCCAGGACCCGGCACGAAAACCTGGGCCCCGGCCACGGGAAGGTCGGCGTTGGTCAGATCGTCGTGGAAGATCACCTTGCCGAGGACGGCGCGGGGCAACGAGGCCGAGAGCGTCAGAGTTCGCGTGACGGTCTGATCGGCCGACAGGGCGAGATCCGTCTGCACCGGCGTGCGCGAGAGGCTGAAATCTGCCGCCTGTACGCTGACCTGTCCCTCCGGCACGGCGGTGAAGCGCACCTCTCCGCTCGCCCCCACGGTCTTCTGTTCGAGGAGCACCCCGTTCGTCGACAGGCGAACCTGGGCTCCGATCGCGATCTCGGGCTGGGGTGGCGGCTCGCCCGCCACGGCGTCGGCGAGCTTCCGGACCTTGACGATGACCGTGCCGGTACGGGGAGCCGCGCTCCGAGGGAGCCGCAGCGTGATCGTCCTCGTCTGTCCGGGCTGTGCGATCGCGATCGTCGCGTAGGCTCTGTTACCCGCACTGTCGCGCCCCGTGACCGTGAGGGGTCCTACGGGCAAACCACCGATCCGGAAGGTGCCGTCGGCCGCGGTGACGGCGTCGAGCCCCTCACCGAAGAGGCTGCTGCCCACGGTGACCGCCCCGCCGCCGACGGGCGAGCCCGTGTCGTCGTAGACCAGCGTGCCCTGCACGGTTCCACGGCCCAGGAGCGCGATGTTCACGTGCGCGAGCCGCGACTGGAGGCGGATGATCGACGAGACCTCCTCTTCCTGGGCCGGCTGCTCGACGGGGTTCGCCCCCTCGGGCACGAGCGCCCGGAGCGTGAAGCCCGAGACGACGCATTCCGTCGCGCGAGCGCGTCTGCGGCAGGCCCGCTCCGAGAGCGGCTCCTCGATGAAGTCGAACGCGAAGATGCCGTCGGCGCCGGTCGTGTACGTGGCCACGAGCTCGCGCACGTTCAGGGAGTCCACCGCGTCGTCGCTCGTGATGCGCTTCCAGCGGATGAGCTGCACCTCGGTGTTCGCGGCGGGCGTGCCGTTCCCGTACGTGACCTTTCCATCCACCAGACCCCCGGCGTGGGTCACAGGGTCCGTCTCGACCGTAACGACTGGCACCGCGGCGTCGAGCGACGCGCCGAAGCGGTCGCGCAAGGCGTTCGTGGCGAGGCGGTGCTCGTGCGCGAGGATCGGCTGCCCCTCGAACGTTCCCTGGAGCGGGCTGACGGCCGAGTCGTAGCGCACGTTCACGACGCGCTCGCTGGGCTGGACGAACGCGGCGGTACCCCTCTTGGTCAGCGTGCGGGAATGGGTCTGGGGTGGCGAGGACGTGTCCTGTCCGCGAAACGCCGAGCGCACCTCGTAGCTCGCGGCCGTCTCGGCGGAGGCGACATCCGGCGGGCGGTTGAAGAGGTACGACACGCCGAGCCCGTGGAGGTCGAGCTCGAAGTCCTGCACCGCGCCGATCAGCCGGAACGGAGGCCGCGCGATCGTCTGCACGATCGCCGCGGGCGCCCCGGCGACGGGATTCCCCGTCGCGAGGTGAACCAACTGATAGCTCGGCGGCATTCCCGCGGAAGGCACGGCGAGGACGGCATATGCCCCGCCGGCCGGAATCGTCACGTTGCCGAAGTCCACCAGCCGGAACGCCGGGCCGTCGGGCACGACGAGCACGAGCTGCCCCGCGGCCGACGAGCCAGTGGGCGCATGGAGAGCGACGACGTAGCTCGACGGGCCGAGGAGCGACCCCACCACGGCCAGTGGAGCGCGCCCACCACCTCCGGGCGCCACGTTCACCGAGAAGATCTCGGAGTACGGGATCTGCCGGAGGCGGCCCGCCGGTCCCGGTGCTTCGTCTGTGGTGTACACCGTGTACCGCGTCCCGTCCGCGGCGTTCTCGCGCAGCTCGAGCGTCGGCACGGCGACGCCGTTCGTCGGCACGACCGAGGCCGCGAAAAACGGCCGCGCGTACGTCATCGTGCTCGCGAAGTGCTGGAGGAGGTCGAGCGCGCCGAGGTTCGCGCCCGATGGCGCCTGAAGCGTCCGCAGCTCTTCGCCGAGAGCGCTGCCGGCAAGGCGGCCTTTGTCGAGCAGACGGCGCAGCGTGTCGTATTCGGCGAGCGGCTCGCGGTTGCCGAGCTGATCGAGGAGCAGCGCCTCCAGAGAGGCCAGCAACGTGTCCTTCAGGTACAGCCGCTGTCCCGCCTCGGCCAGATCGTTCGCGCGGCGCTCGACGTCGGCCCGCACGACGTGCGGCAGGTCCGCCGGGCTGGCTCCTGCGGGCGCGACGGCCAGACTGTAGGCCAGGCCGAGGAGCCGGATGTTCGCTGTGAGGAGCGGCTTCGGCAGCCGGTAGGCATGCCGGGGCAGCACGAGGGTCGAGGGGGACAGCGGGATCCCCTTCTCGCCGATTCCCGTCCGCAACCGGATCGCGCCCTGCACCGAGGGAGACGTCGACTGGAACGTGGAGGCCGTGACCTGTCCGCTGACGTCGGCCACGAGCCGGTATTCGAGCGTCTCCGCGCCGCCGGCAGGGAGCGACGGAATGTTGCGCGTCAGCGGATCCGACGCGTCGAACGGGTGGGCGCCCAGGATGTTCGCGCGATCGAGGCTGATGGTGATGTCCTGCTGGAGCCGGCCCGAGAGGTTCGTGACCGTCACGTAGAGCGTGTAGTCCTCGCCCTCCCGCACGATGTCGGGATGGTTGAACGTGAGGTTGAAGCGGGCGTCAACGACCTCCACGGCGGCCTGCGTCGACCCGCGAAGCGGGACCGATTCCCGGCCCGGGCGCAGCAGGTCGGCGGCGATGTCCATGGTGAGGACGTGCGTCCCCACGGCCAGGCCCTCGACCGTCCAGCTCGCGGCGCCACGCTCTCCGGGCCCGAGCACCGTAGCGCCGTTCGCCTTGAGAACGGGCACGCGCTGCCCCGCGACGACGGGCGGGTCCGTGTTGCCGAGGCGCAGGACGTTGCCGGAGGGCAGCCGAAGCGAGCCCGTCACGGCATCGAGGTTCGCCGAGGACCCTTGCGGGGCCCCGTTCGCGACGATGAGCCTGGCGTCGAAGAACTGATTGAGGAAGGAGATGTTGCCCGGAATGACGATGGCGCCGAAGAGCGGCGGGATGACCCCGGCTTCCTCCTCGAACCCCTGGGAGAGCCGGGTCGCCTCGTCGACCTGCAGCGCGAACGGCACGATTGTCGGCGGCTCCCAGCGGCGCACCGTGGCCGCCACGTTCGCCGGCAGCCCGTCGAGCCGCACCTCGGGACGCGAGATCGCGCCCACCTGCCCGTTCTCCTGATACAGCACGGGCATCTCGATCTGGACGATGTCCGAGCCGAACGCGAAGCCCACGGAGAAGCTGAATGCCTGGTAGTTCTGCTGCGTGAGGACGATGCCGCGAGCGCGCAGCTCGGCCAGCGAGAGCTGGGAGACGGTCGCGCTCGCGAGCAGGATCTGCCGCACCTGGAAGACGGCGGCCGAGGGCTCCGCGGCGCTCAGTGTACGCACCACCGATCCGTCAGCCGAGAGCTCGACCAGCCGGATGTTCTCGAGAACGTAGTCGCCCTCGGTCTGGAAACCGGGCAGGAGGAAAGCTCCCCCCGGAAGCGCGGTGTACGAAACCGGATTCGGAAGCTCGGGACCTCGGAGCTCACCCTTTACGGCCAGGCGCGAGATGCGGGGATCTCCGGCAGTCATCGCACCGCAGACGCCGCCAAAGCACGTCCTCACCCGGATCGCCTCGCCCACGTTCACCGTTTGCAGCGCGTCATTCGTCTGGGAGTCCGAATAGATCGAGACCGTGCTGCCCTGGATCTGGAGCTGGCCGCTCGCCCAGGACGTGGCCGGCTGGGCGAGCGAAGCAACTGGGAACAGGCACGTCGTAAGAAGAACGGCCCACAGATACCGCAGGCCCTGCGCCGCGAGGTGCAGCGGACAAGCGGCGAGACGCCGCAATCCATCGCGAGCCCGGATCCGTTCCACTAGCGGGCGGAACCTATCAAACAGAAATGTGGGTCGTCAAACCACGCAAGTGGAGAGCTCATGGCCGCCCGCACGCCGCCCCACCGGAGAGGGGAATCGAGCCGAGGATGTCAGCCGTCGTGCCTGTGTTGAGGCCCAGGAGGAAAGGAACCGTGAGCAGCGACTCCGGCGTGTCCGGAATCTCCTCGAACGAGAAGGCGGAGCTGCCCTGCGTTTCCACGTGGTAGTCGACGAAGGACGGAAGCGTACCCGATATCGCGTTCGCACCCAGGGCCAGGCAGGTGGACCCGCCGAATCCGTAGGTCGCGATCCCGGCAGCGTTCGCGAAACCCAGAGTCGAGAGGTTGTGCGCGTCGACGGCGTTCGCGAGCACGGCCAGTGAAAGGGAGCCGCCGAAGTTCACGGCCTGAACGCCGTCCGAGCCCGTGTTGGCCACGAGGTTGCCCTGCACGAGAAGCGTCGCGCTCGCCCCCGGAAAGACTTCAGCGACGATGCCCGCGCTCTCGCCGGAGTTCCGGACCGTGTTGTCCGAGACGCTGCCGCGCACCGAGGCCGTGCCGGACGCTTCGACGAAGACGACACCCGATCCGGTCGCGCCGTCGAACGCATTCTGCGAGATGTTGATCTGGAGCTGGGTAGCGAAGCCTCCGATGACACGCACCGAGCCGCCGGCTCCGGAAACGACGTTGCTCGTGGCCGTTAGGCTGCTCGAACCAGAGCTGCCGGCGGCCTCGGGCCCGAAGATCACGGCGCTGCCGTGGAGGTCGGCAAAGCTGCTCGTGCAAACCTCGGAGAGGAACGCCGCCGCGCCGTCGGGAACGATCTCGATTGCCGCGTCCGACGCGAACGGACCTCCGCTCCGGAACGACGTGCGATCGACGTTGACGGTGAGGCTGCCAGCGCTCGACGTAACGCGGGCGAGACCGGCGGGCGCCCCTTCGAGCCTCGAATCCTGGACGACGAGGTTCCCGGAGAGCCCGGAGACCTCCAGAGCGCGACCGGTGCCCAGGAGGCCGGACGCGAACACGTCGGACGAGCGGATCTCGACGTTCGATCCGCCGCTGATCCGAACGCCCGCCCCCCGGGATCTCTGAATGCGAAGGTCCTCGAGCACGAGTCCGTTCCCGGTCGCGGCATCGATCCCGTCGGCCGCGGCATCCAGGATCTCGAGTCCACGCAGCGTCACCTGTGTGACGTCCACGAGCCGCACGGCGTCGCCGGTGGTTTGGGAGAGGAGTCCGCCGCTGCCGGGACCGGCATTGCCCAGCACCGTGAAGGCGCC
>JAEUQS010000616.1 GCA_016789625.1 Acidobacteriota bacterium
GCCGTACGAACAGGTCCTTCGTGAGCGCATCTTCGAGCCCCTCGGCATGAAGGACAGCGGCTACGACCTCTCCGCGACCGTCCTGCCGAAGCGGGCCGCGGGCTACGAGCCGATTCCCGGCGGGCACCGCAACGCGCCGTATCTCGACATGTCGATTCCCTACGCGGCGGGCTCTTTGTACTCGACGGTCTCGGACCTGTACCTCTGGGACCGCGCGCTCTACACCGACAGGCTGCTCCCGGCCGGGCTGAAGAAGCAGATGTGGACGCCGGTGCTCGAGAACTACGCGTTCGGGTGGGCCCTGGGAAAGACGAAGCTCGCCAACGGCACGGAGCTCGCGACGATCCGGCACAACGGCGGCATCAACGGCTTCTCGACGGTGCTCGTGCGGGTTCCCGAGACGCAGGAGCTCGTCGTGCTCCTCGACAACACCTCGCGCGACCGGATGGAGGCGCTGGTGACCGGAATCCTCGGAATTCTGCGCGGCCTGCCCGCCCCCGAGCCGAAGCGCTCGATCGTCGACGTGCTCCTGGCGTCGACGGAGCCGGGAGGTGTCGGCCAGGCGATCGCGCGTTACCGCGAGCGGAGGACGGACGAATACGAGCTCAACGAGGGGGAGATCAACAACACCGGCTACATGCTCCTCTCGCAGGGAAAGGTGGCCGACGCGATCGAGCTGCTGAAGCTGAACACCGAGTCGTTCCCGAAATCCGCCAACACCTGGGACAGCCTGGCCGAGGCGTACGCCGCGCGCGGCGACCGCGACCTCGCCATCGCGAACTACAGGAAGTCTCTGGAGCTGGACCCGAAGAACAAGAACGCTGAGGACCAGATCAAGAGGCTCGAGGCCCCGGAGGTGAAGCTCGCGAGCCCGGAGCGCTTCGTGGGGCGCTACGAGCTGGCGCCGGGCTTCGTGCTCGCGGTGACGCTCGAAGGCAGTGCCCTCTTCGCGCAGGCCACGGGCCAGCCGAAGCTGGGTCTCACGGCGCGCTCGCCGAACGAGCTCGACGTCGTGGGGGTCGAGGCCCGGCTCGTGTTCACGCTCGGAGAGAGCGGGCCGGCGACGGCGCTCGTCCTCCATCAGGGCGGCCGGGAGATGCCGGGCCGGCGCCTGGAATGAGGGGAGTCGCCCGCGCGACCTGATCTTCGCCCGGGCGGCCCCACGGCTCGGCCACGGCCGAAGCGTCTCGCTCACGTCCAGCGAGCTGATGCATCGGAACCATGGCGGACGGTCGGCATTGGACGCAGCTTGGATCGTGGAGGTGTTGTCGGCACCCGTCTCGCGGTTCGACCGGCGCGCCGCTTCTCATCGTCCGGCCTCCGCACCGGATCCCGGGGATGCCACGGCTGCGAACCGCCCCCACAGACATCCGAAGGGGGTTCGACATGCTGGCAAGGTGCAGCTCCACAGGCGCGGCTCTCTCAGTCGCCCTCGCTCTCGTGCTCCTCCCCGCAGAGACGGCTTCGGCCGGCTTCGCGGGAACCGACGTCGTCATTCCCGCCTCGGCCCGCGCCCCGGGCGCCGGGCAGGCGCAGTTCTACTCGACCCTCTGGGTCACGAATCTCGCCGCGGCGCCGGCCCTCGTCCAGCTCCGCTTCCTCGAGCGCGACGTCTCGAACCTGGCTCCACAGTCCATCTCGTTCACGCTTCCCGCAGGGGAGACGCGGAAATACGAGAACGTGATCGCCACACTGTTCGGCCGGACGAACGCCTCGGGGGCCCTGTGGGTCGAGGCGAACCAGGACGTGCTCGCCTCCTCGCGCACGTACAACCTGCCCGCGGGCAGCGACCTCCGTGACGCGAACGGCTCCTACTTCGCCGGTATCCCGAGGAGCCTCGCGATCGGCGCCGGAGACACCGCGCTGCTCCAGGGGATCTCCCAAGGGGGCACGGAGGACTTCCGCTACAACTTCGGCCTCGTGGAGGTGGGAGGCTCGGCAGCCACCGTGCGGATCACGGTTCGCGAGGCGAACGGGGCGGTCCTCGGACAGAAGGACTACGTCCTCCAGGCGTTCGAGCCGAAGCAGTGGAACGTCTCGGATCTCCTGCCCTCACCCTCGACCTCCAACGCCGTGCTGGAGGCCCGCGGGATCTCGGGCGCCGGGCGCGTCCTCGTGTACGGAACCGGCATCGCGAACGGCTCGCAGGATTCGATCGGCTTCGAGATGAGCTTCCGCGGCGGCCTCGCCGCGGGCGTCGCGAGCCTCAACGGGCTGACCGGAGCGGTCACGCTGGCCGCGGGCGCGAACGTCACGCTCACCCCGGCGGGCAACACCCTGACGATCTCCTCGGCCGGCGGCACGGGCGGCCTCTCGCTGCCGTACGTGGGAAGCGCGAGCACGGGGGGCGGGAACGCGGCCTTCGCCGTCTCCAACACCGGCGCGGGAGCGGGCATCCTCGCCGCGGCCCAGGACAAGGCCATCATCGGCACGGCGCTTGGAAGCAGTGCCAACGTGGTGGCGATCCAGGGCACGCTGAGCGCCGCGAACCCGCCGACCTATGCTGCCGCCGTCCGGGGTCAGAGCCTCGGAACCGGAGACGGCGGCATCGGCGTCTGGGGCTCGAACTCGGGCGGCGGGCCCGGCGTGTACGGGTCCTCGACGAGCGGCCCCGGCATCTTCGCGGTCTCCGAGACGAGCGCGGGGGTCATCGGCATCTCGCAGACCACGAACGGCATCCTGGGCATGAGCGCACACGGCATCGCCATCCGGGGAGCCACCGGCGAGGGCAGCGGCTACAACCCCGTGAACCCGGCCGAAAAGGCCTCGGCGGTCTGGGGCGACGCCACGACCAGCTCGGGCGTGCTCGCCACCAGCCGCGCGGCGTACACCGGGGCGCTCCAGGCACTGAGCCTCATCGCGAACGGGCGCGGCGTCGAGGCCTACGCGCAGGGCGCGGGCTCCTCGGCCGTCTACGCGGTGGCCACGAGCGGCGCCACGCAGGCCGGGTATTTCCAGGGCACCGTGAACGTCACCGGCACGCTTTCGAAGGCCGGCGGCTCGTTCCGCATCGACCATCCGCTCGACCCCGCGAATCGCTATCTGCTGCATTCCTTCGTGGAGTCACCGGACATGCTCAACGTCTACAGCGGAATCGCCGTCCTCGACGCACGCGGCGAGGCCGAGGTGGTCCTGCCCGATTGGATGGAGCCCCTGAACCGCGATTTCCGCTATCAGCTGACGTGCATCGGGGCCTTCGCTCCGGTCTACGTTTCCCGGAAGGTCCTAGGCAGCCGCTTCGCGATCGCCGGAGGCAAACCGGGGCTCGAGGTCTCGTGGCAGCTCACGGGCGTGCGGCAGGACCGCTGGGCGGAGGCCCACAGGATCCCCGTGGAGGAGGACAAGCCGGAAGCCGAGCGCGGCTTCTACCTTCACCCGAAAGAGAACGGACAGCCCGAGGAGAAGGGGCTCGACTGGGCGCGCGACCCCGCGCGCATGGAGGAGCTGGTCAGATTGCGGGCGCTCCTGACCCCGCAGTGAGGCCTGCGCAGCGAGGGAGGGCGGGAATCGTCGGGACGACCTGATCTTCGTCATGGCGGCCCACGAGGCCGGGGGCCATGCTCGGGGTGTGAAAGAGAACGGCACGCAGCGGACGTCGATCCCCCGCCTCATCCTCGTGGTCCTCGCGACCCTCGTCCTCGGCGCCCACTTCCTGCGGGCCGGGCACGCCCTGGTCGCCCTCGTCATCGTCCTGGCGCCCGCGCTCCTCGCCTTCGGCACGCGCTGGGCCGCCTGGACGGTCAAGGGGATGCTCCTCCTCGGCACCCTGGAATGGGTGCGCACGCTGCTCGAGCTGGTGGACGTCCGCCGCGCGCTGGGCCTCCCCTACACGAGGATGGCCGTGATCCTGGGCAGCGTGGCGCTCGTGACCGCGGTCGCCGCCCTTTTGATCCGGGTAAAGCCCGCCTTCACGGAGAAGCCGGCATGAGGCCGGCCGCCGCTCGTCGCATCGCACGTGAGCGCCGCACGCTCGGCATCATGATCGGCCGGTACTGCGCCGGGAACCACGGGCCGCGCGCCGAGCCCCTCTGCGGCGACTGCGAGGCGCTCTGGACGTACGCGCAGACGCGGCTCGACCGCTGTGTCTTCGCAGACGAGAAGCCCACCTGCGCCATCTGTCCCGTGCACTGCTACGAGGCGACGATGCGCGAGCGCGTGCGGAACGTGATGCGCTGGGCCGGACCCCGGATGCTCCTGCCCCACCCGATCCTCACGCTCCTCCACCTGCGCGACGAGAAGCGGCCGCTCTCGGCGAAGGCGCAGGCGATCCGCGCCCGCCGGCAGCAGGCCGCGAATCTGATCAGCCCTCCGGGCCCGGAAACGCCTTCGGCGCGCTGAATTCTCCCGATCTAGCCGGGCACCATCACCTTCGGCAGGAGCTTGAGCCGGCTGGCTCGTCGCGCGAGACCCTTGTCGTCGAAGGACGCCACCGCGTCGCAACCCCGATAGCTGGCGTGGTGCAGTGCGTCGGCCAAATCGAGCCCGGCCTCGCAGCGAGCGAGTGCCTGGACGACTGTCTCCCGATCCTCGACGACGACATGCGCGAGGTTCAGGAGGTGATGGAGAACCCTGGCGACCTCCGCCGGATTGAAGCCGTAGAAGCCGCGCATGACCCATTCCAGCTCGAGGACCACCGTCTTGCAGACCATCAGCGGCGTCCCGGACTCGATGAGGTGGCGCGCCGCGACGTGCTGTCGCCCGGCCTCGGCATCCGCCGCATCCTCGATGTAGTAACGGGCGAGCACGTTCGTGTCGAGGCCGATCACAGCCTCAGTCCTTCAGAGGCGCTCTTCGGCGTGGAGACGCGGGCGCCTTCAGCAGCTCCGCGGGATCGAATCCGGCCGGGACGGCCCGCTTGCGGCTCTTCAGCATTCCGAAGCCGCTCGCGGGAACGGCGGCGGGCGAGCTGCGGACGCGCAGCTCCACGTGATCCCCCACCAGCGTGAACTCGACCTGGCTGCCCTGCCGGATCCCGAGCCGTTGTCGCACCGGTTTCGGGATGGTGACCTGACCCTTGCTCGTGACGGACGTGGTTCCCATCGGCACCTCGATGTATTACCCGGTAAGACTAGCACGGCGTCGGCGGACGTCGGCTGCGCCTCTACCGATTTCGAGGCACGTTCCAGCCGAGCGCCTCGGCCTTCGCCTCGTTGTACGTGCCGTCCGGGTTGAGGGTGCCGTTCTTCACGAGCGCCGCCCGGACCCTCTCCGGAAGCCGCGCGACGCCGCCGGCCCGCTCGATGGCCTCCGGCCGGAAGTTGACGTTGGGAGCCACGGTCTGGTGCCCGGCGAGGGCGTCCCGCTCGGCCCAGACGACGTAGTGGAACGCGACGTCGGCGTCTCCCTTCACCACGATGCCGTCCGCGCCCTCGCTCTCCACCAGGAGGAGCGCCGCCCGGCCCACGGGGGTCAGCGTCGTCATGTAGGAGCCCTCGCGGGCCACGAGCCGGAAGTGGTCGGGGATTGCTATACGCGCGACGCCGCCCGACAGCCGGCCGCTGCCGCGGAAATACACGTCGGCGCTGGGGCCCTCCGCGGCGACGTAGTCGATCTCCTTCGAGGCGTCCTCGGGGTGGGGCGTCACGAACATCTTGGCGCCCACGATCTGCAGCGAGCCGCCACGCACCGTGTCCGCGGTGTAGAGCCCGTAGTCGGTGGTGCCGATGCGGGTCGCGAGGTACGTCACGACGTTCGCGGCACTGTTCTGGAAGCGGCCCGCATTTCCGGTGGCGGCGGTCGTCACCCCGTGGACGCCCGCGGCGTCCTGCTGTCCGCTCGTGGTGCGCCCCTGCACCCCGAAGATCTGGCCCGGGCCGATCGCCTCCCCGGAAACGCCGATCGAGAGGTCGAGGCCCTGCGTTCCGCCGTAGACGCCGATGCCCTGCACGTTCAGTGCGTTCGAGAAACCGGCGATGCCCGTGCCGCCGGCGCCACTGTTGGAAACCGACAGTGCGGGCCCCGCGATGGACGCGGTGCCCGTGTACGGCAGGGAGAGCCCGGTGGTGCCGCCCGTCGCGGCGATCGTGAGCGCGTTCCCCGAGGCCGTGATCGTCGTGTTCGCGCCCGCCACGAGCTGGACGTTACCGCTCAGCCCGTTGAGCGCCGTGACCCCGGCCGCCATGGCCGCGACGCCAGCCGGCCGAAAGCTCATCTCGAAACCGGAGGAGTCGTTCGAGGCGTTCGCGATCTGGGTGCCGTACACGAGCACGCGTCCGCTGCCCGCGATCACCGTCGCCTCGATGCGGGCGTTCGCGGTCGCGATCGAGGGAGCCACGTCGAGCGCCGAGTACTGCCGCCGCGCGTAGGCCTGGACGTCGTCCTCGAGGACGCCCAGGGCCACGCCGTTCGCGCCCCGCGCGACGAAGCGGACGCGGGCGCTGTTGCCCGTCGTCTCCACGTAGCCGAAGTTGTAGCGGAAGTTCTCGGCCGCGTTCTGGCTCACACCCTGGAGCTGGGCCGACTCGCCGAGGCCGATCGCGAAGGAGGCCGGCACCGCCGCGAAGAAGAGCCCGCTGCTCTCGTCCGCCCGCCCGCCCGCCGGGAGCGAGTACGTGCGGGACGACGCCAGGATCTCGCCGCTCGACGTGATGCGGATCGCCCCGGAGGTCCCCGGCTGGTCGAACGCCGTCCCCACAACGTCGTCGATCCGCCGGGTCTCGCCGGGCCCGAGCTCCCCGGAGACCAGCGCCGGTGAGGTGTTCGACGTGTTGGCCAGGAAGTACGCCAGCCGGTACGTGATGGGCGCGTCGCCGGCGTTCGTGAGCCACAGAGTCGAGAAGAAGCGCGCGCCCTGCTGGCCGTCGATCCGGGCCACGGCGGGCACGAACACGTCCGTCCCGGCAAAGCCCGCCCGCAGCGGGCCCGTGGCGGCGAGCGCGCAGAGAACGAGCGCGGCTCGGGCCGCGGGCTTTCGCGTCGGGTGGCTTCTCATCGGGACCCTCCGTTCGTATCCGTCGTATCGTGGACGCATGGACCTTCGGCCGGCACCGATCGCTCCGCGCGTCGAAGAGGAGTGCCGCTTCCCCGCCCGATCTTTCGGTTGCGCGCCATGAGCAGGATGCCCGTGATCTTCGCCGCGCACGGCGCGCCGATCCTCCTCGACGACGAGCCGTGGATGGCCGAGCTGGCCTCGTGGGCGCAGGCGATGCCGCGGCCGAAGAGCATCCTCATGGTCTCGGCCCACTGGGAGGAGCGGCCCACGACTCTCGGCGCGACGACGGCCGTGCCCCTCGTCTACGACTTCTACGGCTTCCCCGAGCGCTATTACCAGACGCTGTATCCCGCGCCCGGCGCACCCGCGCTCGCCGTCCGCGTCCGCGAGCTGCTCGGCGCGACGGGCACTCCGCTCGCCGAGGATCCCTCGCGAGGGCTCGATCACGGCGCGTATGTGCCGCTCGTCGCCATGTACCCGGGCGCAGAGGTGCCCGTGCTCCAGATCTCGATGCCGGGCCTCGTGCCCGGGGAGCTGTTCCGCCTGGGCGAGACTCTCGCGCCGCTCCGCGACGAAGGCGTCCTCGTTTTCGGGAGCGGCTTCCTCACGCACAACATGCGCTACGCGTTCCGGCCCGGCATTCCCGATTGGGCCCGCGAGTTCGACTCCTGGGCCGGGGACGCTCTGGCCCGCTTCGACGTCGACGCCCTTCTCGACTTCCAGCGGCGCGCGCCGGCCGCACAGACGGCGCTGCCCACCTGGGAGCACTACGCGCCGGTGCTCGTCGCCGCGGGAGCCGCGTCGGCCGGGCCTTCGCCCGTCTCGTTTCCCATCACCGGCTTCTGGATGGAGGGCGCGTTCACGAAGCGCTCGGTTCAGTTCGGCTGACTCGGCGTTCGGCCCGCGCGTGAAAGAATCGCGCAGCGATGACGCGAGAGCAGAGCCCCCCCGTGGACGCCCTGGTCTTCTTCGGTGCCACCGGAGACCTCGCCTACAAGAAGATCTTCCCCGCCCTCCAGGCGCTCGCCCGGCGGGGCCGCCTCGAGGTCCCCATCGTCGGGGTCGCGAAGTCGGCCTACACGCTCGAGAAGCTCCTCGAGCGCTGCCGCGCGAGCCTCACGGAGCACGGCGGCGGGGTCGACGAGGCCGCCTTCGAGCGCCTGGCCGCGAACCTCCGCTACGTGGACGGCGACTACAACGACGCCGATACGTTCACGCGGCTCGCGGCCGAGCTTCGCGGGGCCAGGCGTCCGCTCCACTACCTCGCGATTCCTTCCAGCATGTTCCCCGTGGTGGTGAAGCAGCTCCACGCCTCCGGCCTCACGGAAGGCGCCCGCGTCGTCGTGGAGAAGCCCTTCGGCCGGGACCTCGCGTCGGCGCGCGAGCTGAACCGGGTGCTCCGCGAGTTCTTCGAGGAAAGCAGCATCTTTCGCATCGACCACTATCTGGGCAAGGAAGCCGTCCAGAACATCCTGTATTTCCGCTTCGCGAATGCCTTCCTCGAGCCGATCCTCGACAGGCGATACGTGGAGAACGTGCAGATCACCATGGCCGAGAGCTTCGGCGTGAAAGGGCGCGGCTGGTTCTACGAAGAGACCGGAGTGATTCGCGACGTGATCCAGAACCACCTTCTCCAGGTGGTGAGCTATCTCGCCATGGAGGCGCCCTCGGCCATGTACGCCGAGGCGATTCGCGACGAGCAGGCCAAGGTTCTGCGCAACGTGCGCCCGCTCTCCGTGGCCGATCTCGTCTGTGGACAGTTCCGGGGCTTCCGCGACGAGCCCGGGGTCGCCCCGGACTCCGCGGTGCCCACCTACGCCGCGCTGCGCCTCCACGTGGACTCGTGGCGCTGGGCCGGCGTTCCGTTCTACGTGCGCGCCGGGAAGTCCTTGGCGACCACGGCCACCGAGGTCGTCATCGAGCTCAAGCACGCCCCGCAGGTGGTCTTTTCGGAGCCCCCGCCCGCGCAGGGCAACCACCTCCGCTTCCGCCTCGGTCCGGAGGTCGTGATCGCGCTCGGAGCGCGCGCCAAGCAGCCGGGAGAAGGGATGACGGGCCGGCCCGTCGAGCTCTCTCTGGTGGAGCAGCCGGCTCAGGGAACCGCCGGACGCATGGGCGACTACGAGCGTCTGCTGGGCGATGCGATGCTGGGCGACGCTACGCTCTTCGCCCGCGTCGACGGGGTGGAGGCGGCCTGGGCCATCGTGGACCCCGTGCTCCACGATTCCGGACCGCTCCATACGTACGAGCCCGGGACCTGGGGTCCCACCGAAGCCGACGTCCTCGTGGCGAACGTGGGAGGCTGGAATACGCCCTCGTAGCGCGGCCCTTGGGCTCATCCTGCTTCTCGCGGCCCTTCCCGCTGAGGGTCTGGACCCGAAGAAGCGGCTCTCCCAGTACATGCTCGACGTGTGGCAGACCGACCAGGGCCTGCCGCAGAACGCCGTGTACAGCATCGTTCAGACCCGGGATGGTTACCTGTGGATGGGAACGGAGGGCGGGCTGGCCCGGTTCGACGGCGTGCGCTTCACGGTCTTCGACCAGCGGAGCACCCCCGAGCTTCCGAGCGACTGGGTCCAGGCTCTCCACGAGGACAGAGAGGGCGCGCTGTGGATGGGCACCCATCACGGCGGGCTCGTGCGGAGGAAGGACGGGGTCTTCACCTCGTTCGCGCAGGGACGGGCTCTCGGCGATTTCCTGGTCCGCGTGATCCACGAGACGCCCGACGGCAGCCTGATCGTGGGAACCGAGGGAAGCGGGCTGCACCTCCTGAAAGACGGGCGGCTCAGCCCGATCACGCGACCGGGCGATCTCGTGAGCGACTGGGTCTACTCCCTCCTCGAGCCGGAGCCCGGCACGTTCCTCGTGGGAACGGACCGGGGCGTCACCCGAATGAGTTGCACGGAGGGCCCCGCGAAGCCGTGCGCGTTCGCGCCCTTCCTCCCGGGAACCGACCTCGCCAAGGTCCTCTCGCAGCACAGGGACCGCCAGGGAGCGGTGTGGGTGGCATCGACGCTCGGCCTCTTCCAGGTCGCCAAGGACGGGACCGTCCGCCGCTTCGGCAGGGCCGAGCTGGGGCGCGACAACATTCTCTCGGTCTACGAGGACAAGTCGGGGAGGCTCTTCGTCGGGACGCTCGAAGGCGATCTCGCGCGCCGTGAGGAGGACGGGACCTTCACGACGCTGGGCAGCCGGGAAGGTCTCTCCGACGAACGGGTCTACTCGATGCTCGAGGACCGCGAGGGCAGCCTCTGGCTGGGCACCGGCGGCGGCGGCTTGAACCGCCTCCGCGACGGCAAGGTCCTGTGCTTCGGAATCCCCGAAGGCCTCGTCTCGAACCACGTCAACACGCTCGCCGAGGACCTGGAGGGCCGGCTGTTCGCGCCACAGGACGACGGGAGCATCGATCGCGTGAGGGAGGCGCCGGAACGGTGCGGGCCCGCAACGGACCGTGAATGGCAGGGGAACCCGCCGACGCCACTGAGCCCCGAGCAGACGGCCTGGGCGAGATCGCAGCGCGCCCTGCTGACCCTGAAGCACCCGGAGCTCAGGGCGACGCTCCTCGCGAGCCCGGGTCTCAGATCCCGGTTCGACCTTCCGTTCCTCGTGGCCCGAAACGGCGATCTGTGGATCTCGAACTCCCCGCGCGGTCTGGAGCGCCTCCCCGGTGGAAAGGAGCCGGGCGTGCCGATCCTCGAAGGCATCCGCGTCTTCGCCCTCCTCGAGGACCGCGAGGGGAGCCTCTGGATCGGCACGAGCAACAGCGGGCTCTATCGGTTCCGCAACGGAACGTTGACGTCCTTCCGGGAGAAGGGTCCCCTGCCGGGCGACATGCCCTGGAGTCTCCACGAAGACTCGGAAGGCACGCTGTGGGTCGGGACGTACACGAAGGGACTGTGCCGTCTGGGCCCCGGTGACACCTTCACCTGCTTCGGCGCGGCCGACGGGCTCGTCGAGGACGTGATCTTCACGATCTTCGAGGATTCGCGCGGCGGACTTTTCACGAGCGGGAACCGGGGCGTCTCGCGCATCGAGAGGACGCAGCTTCGCGACTACGAGGCGGGGCGGCTGGAGCGGCTCACACCACAGCTCTTCGGTACCGCCGAAGGCCTGCGGATCGCCGAGACGAGCGGCGGCCGCCAGCCCGCGGCCCACGTGACGCGGGACGGGCGGCTCTGGTTTCCGACGCCCAAGGGCTACGCGGTGATCGATCCCGACCGGATTCCCCGCAACACGGTGCCGCCCCCGGTCGTCCTCGAGGACCTCGTCGTGAACGGAAAGGTCCATGCCCTCTCGCGCGAGGACGCGGACACGACGATCGTGCTTCCCGCCGGCGTGTCGAAGCTCGAGATCCACTACACCGCGCTCAGCTTTCGCGTGCCGCGGCGCGTGAAGTTCCGGTATCGCCTCGAAGGCTTCGACCCCGACTGGAACGACGCCGGAACGGAGCGCGCGGCGCGTTACACCAGCGTCGCGCCGGGCACCTACGGTTTCCGCGTCGTCGCCTGCAACGAAGACGGCGTCTGGAACGAAACCGGCGCCAGCCTCTCTTTCAAGGTCCTCCCCCTCTACTACCAGACGTGGTGGTTCTACGGGCTCGTCGCTCTGGGGTTCGTCAGCGTGGGACTCGGCGCGCAGAGGGTGCGGGTGTCGCGTCTGAAGGCCCAGCGCGAGGAGCTCTCCCGCGTGGTCGAAGAGCGAACGCGCAGCCTCGCCGAGCGCACGCTGAACCTCGAGGCCGAGCGGCAGCGCGCCGATGCCGAGCGGCTCAAGGCCGAATCGGCGAACCGCGCCAAGAGCGCGTTCCTCGCGAACATGAGCCACGAGCTGCGTACGCCGCTGAACGCCGTGCTGGGCTTCGCGCAGCTCATGGGCCGCAGGAAGGGCCGCGACCCTGAGGACCTCGAGCACCTGGCCATAATCGGCCGGAGCGGCGAGCACCTCCTGAGCCTCATCAACGACGTCCTCTCGCTTTCGAAGGTCGAGGCGGGCGCGGTGACGATCTCTCCCTCGATCTTCGAGCCCGCGCACTTCCTGAAGGGCCTCTTCGAGATGCTCCGCGTGCGGGCCGAAGGCAAGGGCCTCGAGCTCGTGTTCGAGCCGGCCGAGGGGTTTCCGCCCGCCGTGGTGGGAGACGACGGCAAGCTCCGGCAGATCCTCATCAACCTCCTCGGCAACGCGGTGAAGTTCACGGAGCAGGGCCGCGTGGTCTTCCGTGCGAGGTGGGAAGCCGATCGAGCCCGCTTCGAGGTTCACGACACCGGCCCCGGGCTCACGGCGGCCGAGATCGAGAAGCTGTTCCAGCCGTTCGTTCAGACGGAAACCGGTCGCCGCGTTGCCGAAGGAACGGGCCTCGGACTCACCATCAGCCGGAGCTTCGCGCGCCTCATGGGCGGCGACATCTCCGTGACGAGCGAGCCCGGGCGGGGCAGCGTTTTCACCGTGACGATTCCACTCGCGCAGGCCGCCGAGGAGGCGGTCGTCTCGGCCCGCCGGCGGGGAGACAGACGACAGGTCGTCGGGCTCGCCGCGGGAGAGCCGGCGCGGCTCCTCCTGGTGGCCGACGACGTGGCCGAGAACCGCCTCCTCCTCACGCGGCTCCTCGAATCCACGGGCTTCCGGGTCGTGGAGGCCGTGGACGGAGAGGACGCGATCCGCCGCTGGGAGGAGACGCGGCCCGAGCTGATCTTCATGGACGTGCGGATGCCGGTGCTCGACGGCCTCGCGGCGACGAGGCGGATCCGCGGGATCGAGGCGGCGCGCGGCACCGGAGAGCGCGTGCGCGTCGTCGCGCTTTCGGCGAGCGTCCTCCAGCACGAGAAGGGCGACATCCTCGAAGCCGGCTGCGACGACTTTCTCGCCAAGCCGTTCCGGAGCGCGGCCATCTTCGACAAGCTCGTCGAGCTGCTCGGCGTGCGCTTCGAGTACGACGCGGCTCCCGTGGCGCGGCGCGACACGCCGCCCGCAGCGGGGGTGCTCACGGCCCAGCGCCTGGCGGCCGTTTCCGAGGACCGGCGGGAGCGCCTGCACTCGGCCGTGAAGGTGGGAGACGACGAGGCCGCGCTGCTCGCCGCCGAGGAGATCCGCGCCGAGGACGCCGCGCTCGCCGAGGCGCTCCTCAAGGCGATCCGGGAGTTCCAGCTCAGCCGGCTGCTGTCTTTGATGGAGAAGGCGCCATGAACGGTGACGTGTTCGTCGTGGACGACAACCCCGACAACCTCACGCTCCTCGTGGGGATCCTGCGCCGCCAGGGCTACCGCGTGCGCGTGGCCGACAGCGGGCGGCGCGCGCTCGAGATGATCCGCGCGCTCCTGCCGGAGCTGATCCTCCTCGACATCTCCATGCCGGAGATGGACGGCTACGAGGTCTGCCGTGAGCTGAAGAGGGACGCTGCAACGAACGCGGTGCCCGTCCTCTTCATCAGCGCGCTCGACGACGCGGGCGACAAAGTGCGGGGTTTCGAATCGGGAGCCGTGGACTACATCGGCAAGCCGTTCCAGGCCCCCGAGGTGATCGCCCGCGTGGAGAGCCACCTGAAGCTCGGCCGGCTGCAGAAGGCGCTCGAGGCCCGGAACGCCGAGCTCTCGCGGCTGAATGCCGAGAAGGACGAGTTCCTGGGAATCGCCGCGCACGACCTCAAGAGCCCGCTCAGCGTGATTCGCGGCTACGCCGAGATGCTGCGCGAGCACCCCGAGACCGACGACGAGACTCGGGACGCGTACCTCGCCCGCATCGCGATGGCCTCGAGCCGCATGGCCCAGCTCATCCAGGACCTCCTCGACGTGAACGCCATCGAGCGCGGCGCGCTCGTGATCCGCACGGAGCCCGTGGACCTCGCGGAGGCGGCGCGGCTCGTGGTGGAGGCCCATCAGGAATCGGCGCGGGCCAAGGGGCAGACGCTGCGCCTCGAGGAGCCCACCGGCAGCGCCCGGGCGCTCGCCGATGCGGTGTTCCTGCCGCAGATGATCGAGAACCTCGTCTCGAACGCGCTGAAATACTCGCCCCACGGCAAGCCCGTCCTCGTGAGGATCGCGAACGCCGCGAACACGCTGCGGCTCGAGGTCGTGGACGAGGGACCTGGCCTGAGCGCAGACGATCAGGCGAAGCTGTTCGGAAAGTTCGCGCGCCTTTCGGCCAAGCCCACGGGCGGCGAGCACACCACCGGGCTCGGCCTCTCCATCGTGAAGCGGCTCGTGGAGTCGATGAGCGGCCGCGTGGGCTGCATCAGCACGGCCGGCGCGGGCGCGACGTTCTTCCTGGAGCTGCCCGCGGCCTGAGGGTGGGCCTTGCATCTTGAATCGTCCCCGCGGCCCATGTACAAGTCCTCCCGATGATCTCCGCCGAAGAAGCCCTCCAACGCCTGCGGGAAGGAAACCGCCGCTTCGTGCAGGGCCTGCGCCCCGACGAAACGCTCACGAGCCAGGCCCGCCGCAGCGCGCTGGCCTCGGGCCAGGCGCCGTTCGCGATCCTCCTGGGCTGCTCGGACTCGCGGGTGCCGGGCGAGATCGTGTTCGACCAGGGGCTCGGCGACCTCTTCGTCATCCGCGTGGCCGGCAACGTCGTGGCGTCGTCCCAGATCGGCAGCGTGGAGTTCGCGGCGGAGCGCTTCGGCACACCGCTGGTCGTCGTCCTCGGTCACTCGAGCTGCGGCGCGATCCTGGCGACGCTCGAGGAGCTGAAGCGCCCGAGCGAGGCGCAGTCGCGCGGGCTGCGCTCCATCGTGGATCGCGTGCGTCCCTCCGTCGAGGCGCTCCTCGCGACGGACCTCGCGAACGACACGCCGGAGCTCGTGCGCCAGGCGGTGCGGGCCAACGTGCGCGTTTCGGCGAACCACCTGCGGCACGGCTCCGACCTCGTCGAGCAGCTGGTCCAGAAGGGCAAGCTCCTCATCGTGGGCGCCGAATACTCGCTCGAAACGGGCGTGGTCGACTTCTTCGACGGAGTGCTGCCCCCCGCCTGAACGGCACGAGCCTTGCGATTCGCCTCGCGGAGGCGGAACGACCATGGAACGCTACCTCGGGAAGTTCTCGGAAGAGGCCTACGCGCTGATTCGCATCGTCGTGGGCGCTCTCTTCGCCTGCCACGGGGCCCAGAAACTCTTCGGCCTGTTCCACGGCCCGGGAGAGCCCACGAACCCCGTGCGCCTCGCCTCGCTCATCGGGGTCGCCGGAATCATCGAGCTCGTCTGCGGTGTGCTCATCGCGATCGGCCTCGCGGCCGGCTATGCCGCCTTCCTCGCCAGCGGCACGATGGCCGTCGCGTACTTCAAGGCGCACGCGCCGCAGGGCTTTCTCCCCATCGTGAACAAGGGCGAGCTGGCCGTCGTCTACTGCTTCCTGTTCCTGTACATCGCGACCCGCGGCTCGGGAACCTGGAGCGTCGACAGCGCGATCAAGCGCTGAGGGAACGTCTTACAACGGGCTTGCGTAGGAAGTTCAGCGTCGTCCTGTGGCGACCAAGGGCTATTTGCCGGATTTCGGATCCGGAAAGAGCTCTCCTTGCGGTCCCGCCAGTCGCGGCATGCGCAGCACGGCGATTCTGCGGCCAGCGATCCTGCGGACGTCATCGTCATGGCTGTAGATTGCGCTCGCACCGTGAGACATCGCCGTCGCGACGATCATGATGTCGGCCTTCACCTGGTCCCTCGATCTGCCCGCTTCCCTGATCGACCTGATCGTCCCATCCGACTCGCGCTCTTTCTGGAGTTTCCCGAAGGCCAAGGCGGCGGCGGCGTCAAATGGAGCGATGAAGAAGCGGCGTGAGATCGGGCGCACGAAAGCTTCGTGTCTTTCCAGCGGAAGGCCTTGGAGCAATTCCGCGAGGACAATCGACGGGATCATCGCCCGGGTTTTCGCTCGATCCAGGCTCTCGACGAACCTTCTCGCTTGGGCAACCAGGGCTTCCTGGCCTTCAGTGCATTTCTCGAGAATTCCCCACGTAATGATGTTGGTGTCCAGGCAGATCGGACGGCCCCCGTCCTCCACCACTCACCCCTGACGCAACGACGCGGCGAACGCGTCAGGATCCTCGACGGCCCTCCATGCGTCACCGACCGCTTCCCTCATCGCCCGAAACGCCTCTTCATAGGTGCCCTCGTCGCTGTACTGCTCGACGGCCTCTATCCGAAAGCTCCGTAGAGACATGTCCTTGGAGTTCCAGGTGGCGAATCCCGACAGGCCCACCC
>JAEUQS010000618.1 GCA_016789625.1 Acidobacteriota bacterium
ATCGCGGGGCCCAGCCGCCACACATCGGTGTTCCTGGACGGAAAGGGGGGAACCTGCCTTGTCGCAGCCTGACGTTCTCCACGCGGTGAGCCCGAAAGAAATTGAAGAGAAGGCCGCGCGCGTCTTCGTGGGGACGTACAAGCGCACGCCGTTCCATCCCCGGAGCGGATCCGGCGCGAGGCTCGTCGACGCGGACGGCAAGGAGTACTGGGACCTCCTCGCCGGCATCGCCGTGAACGCGTTGGGCTATGCGCATCCGGACCTCGTCTCCACATTGCAGAAGGAAGCGGGGAGCCTTCTGCACGTCTCGAACCTCTACTACCACCCCGCGCCCACGCTTCTCGCCGAGAAGCTCGTCGAGCTGTCGGGAATGCCGAAGGTGTTCCTGTGCAACAGCGGCACCGAGGCCAACGAGGCCGCCATCAAGTTCACGCGCCTCGCGCGTCCCGGCCGTACGCGCATCGTCTCGCTCGTCGAGAGCTTCCACGGGCGCACGCTCGGAGCGCTCGCGCTCACGGGCCACGAGCCCTATCGCACGCCGTTCGCGCCTCTGCCTTCGGGGGTCGTGTTCGTGCCGCCGAACGACGTCGACGCGCTCGCGGCCGCGGTCGACGAGAACACGGCCGCCGTGTTCCTCGAGCCCATCATGGGCGAGGGCGGCGTGGTGCCGATGACGGCGGAGTTCCTCGCGGCCGCGCGGCGGATCTGCGACGCGAAGGGCGCTCTCCTCGTGCTCGACGAGATCCAGTGCGGGCTCGGCCGCACCGGCACGTTCATGGCCTGTGCGAACTGGGGCGTGACCCCCGACCTCGTCACGCTCGCCAAGCCGCTCGGAGGCGGCCTCCCGCTCGGCGCCGTGCTGTGCACCGAGGCGGTGGCCGGGGCGGTGAAGCCCGGTCACCACGGCACGACGTTCGGGGGCAACCCGCTGGCGTGCGCTCTCGGCCTCGCGATGCTCGAGGTGGTGTCCCGGCCCGCGTTCCTCACGAACGTGAAGGAGCTGGGCGACTGGTTCGGCGGCGCGCTCCGCGAGCTCGCCACCCGCGTCCCCGCCATCAAGGACGTCCGTGGAATGGGCCTCATGTGGGGCATCGAGCTGGACCGCGAGGCCGGCCCCGTGATTCGCGCCCTTCTGGCCCAGGGCTTCGTGTGCGGCACGTCGCGCACCCACGTCATCCGGCTGCTGCCGCCCCTCGTCGTTCCCAAGGCCGCGCTCGAGGCCTTCCTTCCCGCACTGCAATCCGTTCTCGAGGAGAAGCCATGAAGAAGCCCGTGAAGAAGGTCGCGCTCGCGTACTCCGGCGGCCTGGATACGTCGATCATCATTCCCTGGCTCAAGGAGAACTACGGCTGCGAGGTCGTGGCGGTCGCCGTGGACGTCGGCCAGGCCGAGGAGACCTCGGGCCTCGCCGAGAAGGCCCACAAGACCGGCGCCGTGGACTTCCACCTCGTCGACGCGCGGGAGGAGTTCGCGAGGGACTACCTGTTCCCGGTGCTCCGCGCGGGCGCCGTGTACGAGCACGACTACCTGCTCGGCACCGCGACCGCACGTCCCCTGATCGCCAAGAAGCAGGTCGAGGTCGCGCTCGCGACGGGCTGCGACGCGCTCGCGCACGGCTGCACGGGTAAAGGCAACGACCAAGTACGGTTCGAGCTGGCGTACCAGTCGCTCGCGCCCGAGCTCACGATCCTCGCCCCCTGGCGCGAATGGAGCATCAACTCCCGAGAGGACGCCATCGACTACGCGGCCGCGCGCGGCATTCCGGTGCCCGTGACGAAGAAGGAGCCCTACTCGCGCGACCGCAACCTGTGGCACCTCTCTCACGAGGGCGGGCCTCTCGAGGAGCCGGGCTTCGAGCCCGAGGCCTCGATGTTCAAGCTCACGGTGGATCCCGAGAAGGCGCCCAACGAGCCCGAGCGCGTGGCCGTTTCGTTCGAGGCGGGCGTGCCCGTCGCCGTGAACGGCGAGCGGCTCGCTCCCGCGGCCCTCATCGAGACGCTGAATGCGATCGGCGGGCGGAACGGGGTGGGCCGGGTGGACATCGTGGAGAACCGGCTCATCGGCATCAAGAGCCGCGGCGTGTACGAGACCCCGGGCGGCACCATCCTCGTGCAGGCGCTGCGGGCCATCGAATCGCTCACGCTCGAGAGGGACAGCGGCCACGAGAAGGAGCGGCTCGGCCTTCGCTACGCGGAGCTCGTCTATTTCGGGCAGTGGTTCTCGCCGCTCCGCGAGGCGCTGGAGTCGTTCTTCACGACGCTCACGAAGAACGTCACCGGCACCGCGACCATCAAGCTCTACAAGGGCAACGCGTCCGTGGTGGGCCGCACGTCGCCGTTCGCGCTCTACTCGGCGCAGCTGGCGTCGTTCGACATGACGGGCTTCGCGCCCAGCGATTCGGGCGGCTTCATCCGGCTGTGGGGGCTCCCCACGAAGGGCCGCTACCGCATGAGCCACGCTCCGTATCAGGCCGTGGTGGCGGGGGAGCGGTAGACGTGACGGGAATGCTGTGGGGCGGTGGCTTCTCCGCCCCACCGGCCGAGGTGCTGCGCCGGTTCAACGACTCCTTCTCGTTCGACCGCGCGCTGATCGCCGAGGACGTGGCCGGGTCGATCGCCTGGGCCACGGAGCTCGGGAAGTCGGGCGTTCTCCCGGCCAAGGACGTCAAGGCGCTCGTGGCCGGGCTCCGCGCGATCGCGAAGGAGCACGAAGACGGCTCTCTCCCCGAGGGCGGGCACGAAGACATCCATTCGTACGTCGAGACGCGGCTGTACGAGAAGGTGGGAGCGGTCGCGGGAAAGCTCCACACGGGGCGCTCGCGCAACGACCAGGTCGCGACGGACGTGCGGCTCTACGTGAAGAACGCGCTCGTCGAGGCGCGGGCGCTCACGCTCACGCTCGTGGAAGCGCTCGCGACACTCGCCCTCCGTGAGGCCGCGACGGCGATGCCCGGTTACACCCATCTGAAGCGGGCGGTGCCCGTGACGCTCGGCCACTGGGCGAACGCGTACGCCGAGATGCTTCTCCGCGACGTGGACCGCTTCGCGACCTCGCTCGAGCGGGCGAACGAGTGTCCGCTCGGCTCGGGCGCTCTGGCCGGGACGCCGCTCGCGATCGACCGGCAGCGGCTCGCTGCGTCGCTGGGCTTCGCACGGGCCACGGCCAACTCGCTCGACGGCGTGTCGGACCGGGATGCCGCGGCCGACTATCTCTACGCGTCCACGATGCTGCTGTCGCACCTGTCGCGACTGTCGGAGGACCTGATCCTCTGGAACAGCGACGAGCTGGCGTTCGTGGGCCTTCCGGACGCGCTCGCGACCGGCTCCTCGCGCATGCCGCAGAAGAAGAACCCCGACGTCCTCGAGCTCGTGCGCGGGCACGCCGGGCGCGCGATCGGCGAGCTGACGGGCCTCCTCGCGGTGCTCAAGGGCATTCCCCTCGCGTACGACAAGGATCTCCAGCTCGACAAGGAGCCCCTCTTCCGCATGCGCGCGACGCTTTCTCTGGCGCTTGCCGCGCTCACCCCGCTGATCGCGGGCCTCATCGTCCACCGGGACGCCATGAAGACGGCCGCGAGCGACGACCGTCTCCTCACCACCGAGCTCGCGGACGCGCTCGCCGCGCGCGGCGTGCCGTTTCGCGAGGCCCACGAAATCGCCGGCAAGCGCATCGCGCAGGCGCTCGCAGAAGGGAAGTCGCTGAAAGCCCTCGGCACGTCCGACGTGATCCGGGCGGCCGATCTCGAGGCCGTGGACGTGGCCAAGGCGCTGGCCCGGCGCACGACGTTCGGGGGCACCGCGCCGGCGCTCGTCGCGCGCTCGGCCAAGGCCCTCCTTGCGAAGACGAAGTCCCTGAGGAGGAAGGCATGAAGGCCCCGCGCGGCTTCGCGCTCTCGGGCGTGAGGGCCGGACTCCGCAAGCAGGGCAACGACCTCACGCTCATCCACTGCGAAGGCGGCGCGACGGGCGCGGCCGTCTTCACGCGAAACCTCTTCCAGGCGGCTCCCGTCGTGCTCTCCCGGGCTTCCCTGAAGGCCGCGAAGGGGCGCGTGTCCGCGGTCGTCATCAACGCGGGCTGCGCGACCGCCATCACGGGGAAGGCCGGGATGGACGCCGCGCGGCGCGTGCAGTCGCGCGCGGCGGAGCTCCTCGACGTGCCGCGCAACGAAGTGTTCGTCGCGTCGACGGGCGTCATCGGGGTCGTGCTGCCTCACGAAAAGCTCACGAAGGCAATGCCGCTCGCCGTGACGCGCCTGTCTCACGGCGGGCTCGAGGCGGCGTCGCGCGCGATCCTCACGACCGACGCGGGGCCCAAGGTCGCGACGGCGACGTTCCGCCACGGCGGCAGGCTGGGACACGTCACGGGCTTTGCGAAGGGCGCCGGGATGATCCATCCCAGCATGGCGACGATGCTGGCGTTCGTGATGACCGACGCCGCCGCGCCGCCCGGCGTGCTGAAGAGCGCGCTGACGAAGGCCGTCGACGCCTCGTTCAACGCGATCTCCGTGGACGGCGACACGTCGACGAACGACACCGTGCTGCTGCTCGCGTCGGGGAAGCTCGGCAACGAGCCGATCGCCGACCTCGAGGGCGACGGCGCTTCGTTCCTCGCCGCCGTCACGTCCGTCTGCCGAAGCCTCGCCCGCATGATCACGAGGGACGGCGAAGGAGCGACGCGGCTCCTGGAAATCACGGTCAAGGGCGCGAAGAACGAACGGGAGGCGAAGCTCGCCGCTCACGCGATCGGGACGTCACCGCTCGTGAAAACGGCGCTCCACGGCGGCGATCCGAACTGGGGCCGGATCCTCGCGGCGGTGGGCCGGAGCGGCGCGCGCTTCTCGCCTGCGAAGGTCTCCCTTTCCGTGGGGCCTCTCGCTCTCGTGACGAACGGCGCGCCCACCAACTACAAGGAAACGGACGCGGCTCGCCTCTTCGCGAAAGAAGAGGTCCCGATCCTCGTGGACCTGGCCGCGGGCAAGGGCAGCGCCCACCTCCTGACCTGCGACCTGGGACACGACTACGTGTCCCTCAATGTCGACTACCGGAGTTAGCGGCCGAAGGCTCGCCGGACCTCGTCGCTCATGCGCCCGGCGAGCATCATTCCCACCATCTTGTAGTCGGCGATGAGCGACCAGAGCGGGTACTGGAAGGTCGCGGGCTTGTTGTGCTCGATGAGGAAGTGGCTTCCCCAGGCCGCGCCGTAGGCGATGAGCGGGTAGACGAAGAAGAACCAGGGGTTTCCGGTGCGCAGGATGAGCAGGGCCGCGACGGTGGGCCCGGCGAGCGAGCCCACGAAGTGGATCGCCCGCGTCGCCGGGTTGGAATGCTCGCGGCAGTAGAAGGGCCAGAACTCCCGGAACGACGCGATGCGATCCGCCAAGAGCGAGCCTCCTCTAGCTCTTCGGGAGGGGCGCCCGGAGCGCCTCCTCCTCGCTGACGAAGTGGGGGAGGAGCTCTCCGAGCTTCACGGTCTGGAGCACGGAGAGCACCATGGCCTGCGCGCCGAAGAGCCGCAGGTGTCCCTTGCGGTCGAGCCTCTTGAGGATGGCGACGAACGCGCCAATGCCGGTGGAGTCGACCATCCTCACGCCAGAGAGGTCCACGGCGATGAGCCGCTCTCCCAGGTCGAGAGCGGTCACCACGCCGCGGCGGAAGTCCTCGGCCGAGTCGAAGTCGATCGTCTCGGCGCGGGGCCTGACGACCCACCAGTCGCCCTTCTTCCGGCCCGGCGAGTAGGGCGCGACGCCGCCGCT
>JAEUQS010000637.1 GCA_016789625.1 Acidobacteriota bacterium
CCACAGACCCCCTCCGAGCCAATCGCTGCTTTTTCGGGGAATCGCTTCGGTTCCCCAAACCCCTCCGAGCCAATCGCTGGCTCTTTCGGGGTGTCGCTAGCCCTTCAGCTTGGAAAGCGCGGCGGCGAGACCGGCGCGGCCCTCTTCGGAGGTCCAGGAGGCGACGAACGCGGCGCGGTTCGCGGAGGACTCGGCCCGGAGCCGCGTGGAGGTGTCTCCACGAAGGTCGCGCTTGATCGCGGCGAAGGCGCCGGGGGGCAGGGCTCCCAGCGCGGCCGCTCGGGAGACGGCCTCGTCGAGTAGGAGGTCGGGGGACACGATCGCGTCGATCGCGCCCAGTGCCTGGGCCTCGGCGAAGGGAACGGAGACGCCCGTGAGGGCGAGCCGCGAGGCGGCCCTCTCGCCCCAGGTGGCCCTCGCGACATGGAGCGCCGTGCGCGGGACCTTCACGCCGAGCGTCACCTCGGGCAGACCGAAGGTGCCCGGGCCTTCGGCGGCGACGCGCAGGTCGCAGGGCGCCGCGAGGAGCGCGCCTCCGGCGATGGCGTGGCCCGTGAGCGCGCCGACGAACGGCTTGGGCAGCTCGAACGCCGTGAGGAGCACCTCCTCGAGCCCGTCCACGAACCGCGTGAAGACGTCCGCCTCCGCGGCCGCGAGGAGCGCGAGGTCCAGGCCGGCCGAGAAGATCTTCGGGGACGCGGAAGTGAGGACCAGCGCACGGACGGCGGCGTCCTCGCGGGCCGCGACGAGGGCCGAGAGGAGATCCTGGATGAGGTCGGGAGCGAGCGCGTTGGCCCGGCCCCTCGAGAGGGAGAGGACCCGGACCGCGCCGCGGTCTTCGACGAGAACCGTGCCCGCGCCGCTCATGCCGCCGCCTTGCGGCCCGCGCCGGCCACGCTTTCGAGGAAGAGCTTCGCAACACGGTCGTCGCCGGTCAGCTCGGGATGGAACGTCGCGGCCAGGATGTTCGCCTGCCTCACGAGGACGGGAGAGCCTTCGCGGCGCGCGAGAACCTCGACTCCGGGTCCCACCGCCGCGAACCGCGGCGCCCGGATGAAGACGGCCTCCATCGGCGCGTCGCCGAGAACCCGCGTGTTCACGTCGGTGAGAGAGAGCACCGTCGAGTCGAGCTGCCTGCCGTAGGCGTTCCGCTGGACCGTGGCGTCCAGCACGCCGAGCCCCTGGCCGTCGGGGTTCGTGACCGTGCGCGCGAGGAGAATGGCGCCGGCGCACGTGCCGTAGACGGGCTTGCCAGCCTGGGCCGCGGCGACGAGGGCCTCGGGAATCCCCGTGCCCTCCATGAGCTTCCACATCGTCGTGGATTCGCCGCCGGGCAGCACGATGGCCCCGGCCGCCAGCACCTCTTCGGCGGTCTTCACGAGGGACGTTTCGGCACCCAGCCGCGCGAGCGCCTCCGCGTGCGCGGCGAAGTCCCCCTGGAGGGCCAGGATTCCGATCGACATCACCAGCCCCGCGTCTGCAGCTGCTCGCTCTCGAGGAGCTTCGCGGCTTCGATGCCCTTCATGCCTTCGCCGAGGTGCTCGGAGGCCGCGGCGACGCGCGCCGGATCGTTCCAGTGGGTCGTCGCCTCCACGATCGCGCGGGCCCGCTTCTCGGGGTCGTCGCTCTTGAAGATGCCCGAGCCCACGAACACCGCCTCGGCGCCCAGCATGCGGCAGAGCGCCGCGTCGGCCGGCGTCGCGACGCCGCCCGCGGCGAAGTTCGGCACCGGGAGCCGGCCGTGCTCGGCCACCCACACGACGAGCTCGAAGGGCGCCTGCAGGTTCTTGGCGGCCGTCATCCACTCGTCGCGGGAGAGGAGCGTGAGGGCCTTGATCTGCCGGGTGACCTCGCGCATGTGCTTGACGGCGTGGACGATGTCGCCCGTGCCGGCCTCGCCCTTCGTGCGGATCATGGCGGCGCCCTCTCCGATGCGGCGGAGCGCTTCGCCGAGGTTCCGGCAACCGCACACGAACGGGACCTTGAAGTCGTGCTTGTAGACGTGGTTCTCCTCGTCGGCCGGCGTGAGGACCTCGGACTCGTCGATGAAGTCCACCTCGAGGGACTCGAGGATGCGGGCCTCGGCGAGGTGCCCGATGCGGCACTTGGCCATCACGGGAATCGACACCGCGGCCTCGATCTCCTTGATCTTCGAGACGGGCGACATGCGCGCGACGCCGCCTTCCTTGCGAATGTCCGAGGGCACGCGCTCGAGCGCCATGACGGCGCAGGCGCCCGTGGCTTCTGCGATGCGCGCCTGCTCGGCGTCGACGACGTCCATGATCACGCCGCCCTTGAGCATCTCGGCGAGTCCGACCTTCACGCGGAAGGCGTCGGTGGAGAAGGGCGTGCGGAAGTCGAGAGTGGTCATTGCGAGTCCTTTCGGGTGTGGTCCCGGCTCGGGTTCTTTCAGCGCGCCGGAGGCGTTTCCCGGCCCGGAGGGCCGATCAGATCTGGATGAGGTTCTCTTCGACGGAGCGGCTCGGCGCGGTGCGACGCGCGGCCGCGCGGGCCAGGGAGCGGGCTGCGGCGCCCACGATCTCGAGGGCCTTCTCGATCTCGGGACCGGTGCCGCGGGAGACGGAGATGCGGACGGCCGCGAGGTCTTCCTGCTCGGTCGAGAAGATCGAGCCCGGAGACACGAGGACGCCCTTCTCCCGCGCGGCCTGCGCGAGCGCCAGGCCGGAGACGCCTGCCGGGAGGCGCGCCCAGAGCACGTAGCCCCCGAGCGGCTTCTCGCACGTCGTACCGAGCGGGAAGGAAGCCCGGATGATCCTCTGCGCGAGCGCGAGCCGCGGGCGCAGCCGGTTGCGCATGCGCGTGAGGTGCTGGTCGTAGGCGCCGCGCACGAGGAACAGGTGGAGCGCGGCCTGCAGCACGGGCGGGGAGGTCAGCTCGCCGACCCGCTTGAGCGCCGCGAGCCGGTGGACGAACTCGCGGGGACCGGCGATCCAGCCGACGCGGACGCCGGGGAAGAGGGCCTTCGAGAGCGTGCCGAGGTGCACGACGTGGGAGGGGGCGAGCGCGGCGAGCGGCAGCGGGAGGTCTCCCTCGACCCCGAGGTCGGCGTCGAACGCGTCCTCCACGAGAAGGGTTCCGCTCTCGGCCGCGGTGCGCGCGAGGTCGGCCCGCCGCGCCGCCGTGGTGAGGAGGCCCGTGGGGTTCTGGAAATCGGGGATCGTGTAGAAGAACTTGGGCCGCTCGCGGAGCGCGCGCGCCCAGCCGGCGAGGGAAGGCCCCTCCTCGTCGAGGGGCACGCCGAGGACGCGTGCGCGGTGCGCGCGGAAGAGCGCGAGCGCGCCCGAGTAGCTGGGCTCCTCGACGGCCACGCCGTCTCCGGGGTCCACGAGAGCGCGCGTGATGAGGTCGAGCCCCTGCTGCGCGCCGTTGACGATGAGGATCGAATCGGGGTCGGTGGGAATGCCTCTCCGGCCCAGCCTCTCGGCGAGCGTCTCGCGAAGGGGCCGGTAGCCGAACGGAGAGCCGTACGCGAGGAGGGAGCCGTCCCGGGCCGCCTCCGAGAGGAGCTCGGCGAACGCCGCAGCGGGGAACTCCCGCTCGTCGGGCGCGAGGCGGGAAAGGTCGAACGCCGAGCTGGGGGCCGGCTCGGGCTGCGGCTCGGCCGTGATGCGCGAGAGGAGCGACGAGGAGAGGCGATCCCAGAGCGGGGCGGGCGCGAGCACCGGAGTCGTCGCGGAACGCCGGGCGACCCGGGTGCCGCCGCCCTTGTTCGTCTCGACCCAGCCTTCGCGCTTGAGGAGCTGGAGCGCCTGATGCACCGTCGCGCGGTTGACCTCCAGGGCGCGCGCGAGGTCCCGCGAGGCCGGGAGCCGCGTGCCTTCCAGGTACCGGCCCTTGCGGATGTCCCGGATGACCGTGTCCGCGATGGTGCGGTAGAGCGGCACCCGGGCGGAGATCTCGTGCGCGGCAACGGCAGCAGCTCTCTCGTCCATCCCGCGCAATCTAGATTTGGCCTAGGCCAAGTGTCAAACGGGCTGGAATCGTCGACCAACCAAGTGGCCGGGCCGGTCGGCTCAGGGACCGGCTGGCCGGGGAAGGGGCTCCGTCCAGATCCGGACCGTGCCGTCCTCTCCCGCGCTGGCGATCCACGTTCCGTCTTTCGAATAGGCGACCGCGAGAACGCCTCCGGTGTGGCCGCGGAAGATCGCGATCTCCCTGCGGGTCCCGATGTCCCAGAGGCGCACCGTTCCATCGCGGGAGGCCGTCGCGAGCCGGGCGCCGTCCGGGCGGAGGGCGATCCCGGAAACGGCCCCGGTATGCCCGATGAACGGCGGGAGGCTGGCACGGGCGCCGACGTCGATCGCGCGCACCAGACCGTCCCGGCAGGCCGCGAACACGGTCTTTCCATCGGGGCTCAGCACGAGGGCGTCGATGGCGCTCTCGAGAGGGAGCACTGCTTCGCGAACCAGCGTGGCTCCCTGGAAGATGCCGAGGGCTGGCCCGCCGGTGGCGGCGAGGAGCCTCTTGCCGTCGGGCGTGAAGGCGGCCGCCGCGATCGGCTGCTCTCCGAAATCGATGGCCTTGGCGAACTCGGGAGCGGGTTCGTCCGCGTCGGGAGCCTGCGCTCCGCTGGCCCCGGCGACGCGCGCGTCGGGCGCCGGCCCCGGCCGCATCGCCCACACGGTGAGGAGCCCCACGACGCGGCCGGCCTCGTCGCTGCGAAAGCCGGGGGTCACGAGCCGCTGGCCGTCGGGCGCGTAGACGACCCCCGCGAGGGCTTCCGTCGGTCCCCGCACGACGACCTTCGGCGTCCGCGTCGCGAGGTCCCAGAGACGCAGCGATCGATCCCGCGACACGCTGGCGAGGGTCGTTCCGTCGACGGAAACGTCGAGCCCCGTGACCTCCGCGGTGTGCCCGCGAAGCGAAGCCACGACCGTCGCGCGGGCGGGATCGACGAAAGTGATGCGGCCGTCCGCTCCGCCGGTGACGACGAGCCCCGTCGACGTGAACCGGATCGCCCGCAGGGGCTCTTTCGAGACCGCGATCGTCAGCTCGGC
>JAEUQS010000645.1 GCA_016789625.1 Acidobacteriota bacterium
GGATGCGGTCCTCGGGAAGGTAGATCGTCACGTCGTGAGGACTGTTCGCGCGGCCGCGGTCCTGGATCAGCACCCGCCGGCCTCCGACACTGAGCGTGATCTCGCGCTCGAAGACCAGCGTGGGCCGCACGACCTCGAGGGTCGAAAGCTCCTCGAGCTCGGACGTCCGCTGCTTAACGGCCGTCTCGAGCCTCGCCCGGGCGTCCGCGGACAGCGGCTGGCCGCCTTCGTCCTTTCCGGCGCGGAGCCGCTCGTCGAGCTTCGCGAGGTCTGCCCGCCGGGTCGACGAGGCCGCCGTCGACATACGGGCCCACCAGTTGGAGTTGAGGTCGATGTACCCGCGCGTCTCCCGCTCGCTCACGATGACGAGCCCGGGGAACGCGTCGCGGTAGGCGACGGTCCCGTTGTTGTGGTCGAAGTGCCAGTGAGTGAAGACGAGGTACTTCACCGGCTTCGGCGTCACCGAGCGGATGAGCGCGATATCGCCACGGGCCCGCGACGGCAGGTAGCACGAGTCGATCACGAGAACGCTCTCGCTTCCAACCACGACACCCGTGTTCCCGTGCGGCCAGGAATCCGTGGCGTCCTCGTGGAGGATCGCGTAGACGCCCTCCGCGACGCGCTCCATCGTTGCGCCTGCGTCGCGCGCCACCACGTTCGCGGCCGCGAGAGCGGGGCACGGCCAGGCCGTCACCGCCAGAATTCCGAGAGCCCACCCGAATCCACGAAGCCGCATGCCGCCCTCCTTCCGGGAGGCTAGGGGCGAGCGGCGCTCTCGGTGAAGGGACGGACCGGAGCCGGCTGGTACTTTTCGATGATCGAGAAATCCTCGCGTCACACCTCGGCGACATCGGAGTGCCCTGCATCACGCCCGGCGCATTCCCATGCGCTGCCGGGCGCGCCGGGCCGCACCTACCTTGGGTCCATGAAGCACGACTCCAGCGGTCCCCGCGCGTTCCCGTCGATCATCGCGCTCCTCGCCACGCTCCTCACGGGCTCCGCGCGCGCCGGCGTCGTGGGCGACGGAACGCCCGGCTCCTGCACGCAGAACGCGCTCGCCACGGAGATCTACAAGGGCGGCACCGTGACGTTTCGCTGCGGCGGAGCCGTCACGATCCCCGTCAAGGGCATGGGGATCCAGGCCAGCCCGAACCCTCTGACCGTGGTCGTCGACGGCGAGGGCCTCGTCACGCTGGACGGCACGGGCAGCACCAACGGTATCGCCTCGGTCTTCGGGAGCCCGACCTCGCTGCCCGACGTGACGTTTCGGAACCTCACGTTCACGAAGGGCGCGCACACCACCGGCATCATCTCGGGCGGCGCGATCAACAACGGCGGCAGGCTCACGCTCGAGAACGTCGCGTTCGCGTCGAACACGTCGTTCTTCGGGGGCGCCCTCGCGCAGCAGGCCTGCTCCGGCTGCCTGGAGCCGTCGACTGTCGCGCGGCGCTGCACGTTCACGGGTAACCGCGGGGACTCCTCGGGCGGCGCGATCGTGGTGGGCGGCGGGCTGCTGTCCATCACAGACAGCACGTTCCGTGGGAATTCGGGCCGTTACAACGCCGGGATCTACCTGTACCTTAACGGCGGCATGGCCCGCACGGTCGCTACGATCGACCGTTCGACGTTCGAGGCGAACGCCGACGAAGCCGGCGGCGGCGTGATCGAGATCTCGTCGCTCGGCGCGGGAGGCTCGGCCACGATCACGAACTCGACGTTCGTGGGCAACTCCACGACGGGCACGCTGGCGGGCTCCGCGTCGGTGCTGCACGGCGGCGGATCGACGACGTCTCTCGCGAGCCTCACGATCTCGGGGAATACGGGCGCGGCCGCCGTCTCGATCTCGACCGGCGCGTCGATGTCGCGTTCGATCGTGAGCGGGAACACGCCGCGCAACTGTGCGGCAGGCATGAGCCTCGGTGCGGTCTCGGTCGACAATCTCCAGTGGGGTGACGCGACCTGCACGGGTTTCGTCAGCGGCGATCCGCGACTGGGCCCGCTCGCGGCCAACGGGGGACCGACGGCGACCGCGCTGCCCGGAGCCGGCGGCGCCGCGATCGACGCCATCCGCATTGGGCGCTGTGGCGAAACGGTCGACCAGCGGGGCAGCCCGCGCCCGTCGGGGTTGGGCTGCGACCTCGGCGCCGTCGAGGTCTCCCAGGCGCCCACCCCGGTCTTCGTCCCCGTGGTCCTCTCGGCGAGCGGCCGGAACGGCTCCTACTTCACTTCGGAGATGACGCTCTCGCTGCGCGGCACCAAATCGGCCAACGTGACGCTCCGCTACACGCCCTTTCTGGGCAGCGGCGGCGGGACGCTCCGGAACGTTCTCGCCCTTTCGCCCCAGAAGCAGATGGTGATTCCAGACGTCCTGGCATTCCTCGCGGGGCATGGCCTCGCCCTGCCGGAAGACGGCTCCCGCGGTGGGACGCTGACTGTGGCGTTCGACGGGCTCGAGCGCGCGAGTGACGCGAGCGTCACCGTGCGGACGGCCAGCGCCGTCCCGCCCGGAGGCTCCGCGGGGCGGGCCGGGCTCGCGTACTCCGGTGTGCCCGCCGCTCGCCTCGTGGACGCTGCGGTCGCCCTGTGCGGACTCCGGGAGGACGACTCCGACCGCACCAACGTGGCCGTTCAGAATGCGGGCGAGGAGGGCGACGTTTCACTCCGTCTGTCCTACTTCCGTGGTGAGCCTGGGTCCTCGACGCCGGCGGGTACCGTCGACGTCACGCTCGGGCCCGGAGGATTCCGCCAGCTCTCGCTCTCGGATCTCGTGACAGGCGGACCGGCCGGACAGGGCTGGGTCCGCGTCGAGCGCGTGGCGGGCTCGTCTCCGTTCCACGCCTACGCCGTGATCAACGACAACGTGACCTCGGACGGCTCGTACGTTCCGCCCCTCGTCCTGGGAGCCAGTCCGGCCGGCCTGACCCTTCCCGTGGTGGTCGAGGCCAACGTCTTTTCCACGGAAGTCGTCGTGACGAACACCTCGTCCGAGGCGCGCGCGGTGCGACTGTCCCTGTCGGCCGACGCTCTGCCGCCGGGCGGAGCGAGCGTGGACCTCGAGATCCCGGCGTTCTCACAGAGGATCCTGCCGGCCTTCGTCGCTTTCCTGAGACAGGCGGCGACCACGGGCTCGGTGCCTTCCGGAGTCGATCTGGTGGGGCCGCTCACGGTGCGGCCGGTGGGGACGGGAAGCCTCGGCGGAATCTCGGTGAGCGCCCGCGTCTCGAATCCTGCGGCGGGCGCGAACGGGCGGTACGGCGTCTTCTTTCCGGCGGTGCCGTTCGGGAAGGCGGCCACCGCGTCGGTGTTCGTGAGCGGCCTCCAGCAGAACGACGCGAACCGCTCGAACCTCGCGCTCGTGAACACGGGGGAGGCGAGCGACGGGTCCGTGGAGCTCGAGGTCACGGCGTACGACGGGGCCACGGGGCTCGCGGTGGGCAGCGCGACCTACTCTGTTGCGGCCCGTCGGCTCGTACAGATATCCCGGATCCTGGAGGTGCTCGCGCCCGGAGCGCAGCAGGGGTTCGTCAGGGTCCGCCGCACGTCGGGCGTGAACCCGTTCATCGCGTACGCGGTCGTGAACGACGGGGCTCTCCCGGGCCAGCGGAGCGGCGACGGCGCGTTCCTCGCGGCGGAGGATTGATCGCTTCACAGGGGGCGCCGGTTGCGAATCCGCGGCCGGCGCGCCCATCATCGGCCTCGTGAAGAACCCGCCGCGCCGGGAGCGCCGAAAGCCGAGAGCGAAGCCGGTGGTGCGGCCCCGGCAGGTCCTGAAGCATCCCCTCTTCGGCAGCGTGCCGCTGATCCCCGTGGCCGTGCTCGGCGCGAAAGGGGAAACCGTCACCTCGTGGCGGATCGACCTCGACTGGCAGCCTCCTCTTCCTCGCGGCGCGGTGCGGGGCGATCCGCGGCGGCAGACGTACTGTTGCGACATTCCACGCTTCTTCTACGTCGACGAGTCCCGGACCTGCGTCCAGTGCGGCGACGGGTTCATCTTCGAGGCGAAAGAGCAGAAGTACTGGTACGAAACGCTCGGGTTCCGGCTGGATTCGGTCGCGGTCCGGTGCGCCTTCTGCAGGAAGAAGCGGCGAAGCGATCGGGCCATCGGACGCACTCTCGAGCGCGCCGTGCTGGAGGCGGCCGTGCACCCCGAGGACGCCTCGGTCCTGCTCTCGCTGGCCGAGGCGACGGTCGCGCACGCCGAGCGCTTCGGCACGGGCGATCTCGACCGGGCCCTCGCGGCCTGCCGCAGGGCTCGCAAGACTGTGCCGGGCTTCGCGCCGACGATTTACTGGGAGGGAAGGGTGCAGGAAGCCGCCGGGCGCACGGCGAAGGCCCTTGCGGCCTATCGGGCGTTCCTCGGGGCATCGGAGGGGAAGGGCCGGCTCGAGCCGTTACGCTGGGACGCCGGGGCGAGGCTCGCCACCCCAAGCCCGGTCCCCTAGAATGGAACGTACCGCCTAGGGCGGCCGGGAGGGGAAGTCGATGGTCAGCGCCGCGATGAAAGACGAGCTTCTCACCCAGCTGGACCAGCTCCCGGTCGAGCTCCAGCAGCGCGTGGTTGCCTTCGCCAGCGCGCTGGCCCTTGCGAATCCGAAGGGCACACCGGGACGCGAGCTCCTCCATTTCGCAGGAACCATGGACGAGGACTCAGCTCGGGAGATGATCGAAGCCATCGAGCAGGGCTGCGAGCAGACCTAATAGCCCGAGAAGAATGGTAGTCGGCGAGTCGACAGACCGAAAGGGCGGGAGAGCGCTTGCTCTCCCGCCCCGTGACTCACCGGTGGATCAGGGAATGGTCATCTTGACGAAGCTGCCGTCGTCGTTGCCCTGGTCGTTGAGGACGGCGTAGGCGTAGAACTGGTCGGTGCCCGAGGTGCGCCTCACGCGGGCGTACCCGTTCGTGATGTTGGTGAAACGCGCGAGCGGGGTCCCGATCTGGGTCCACTGTCCGGGCTTGAGGGTGACGCTCTCCCTCCCGAGCTCGGTGCCATGGCTGTCGTAGTAGGTGATCTCGAGACCGAGGTCCTCGTTGTTGCCGTCGAGCGCGTGAACGAGCGCGAGGTTCGAGCGCGTGCCGCCCTCCTGGCCGCGCGTGCCCGACTGCTGAAGGCCATAGACATAGGCCTCGAGGTCCGCCGCCTCACCGAGCACGGCGAACGGATAGGCGAGGCCGAACTGCCCCCCGGCCTTCGTGGAGTAGGTGCGGCCGCCGACGAAGACGTCGGAGACCGAGATGTCCTGGTCGCGCCCTTCGGCCTTGCCGCCGCCGGACTGGACCGTGCCGAACTCGAAGTGGAGGCTCGCCACCGCGCCGGGCGGCACGCTCGTGAAGCCGGCCTCGCGGAGGGCGGCGACGATGTCGGGGATGATGACCTGGGAAAGCGGCTCGATCTCGTACTCGCCGTACTCGAGCGCGCCCGAGGACGTGATGAGGACGAACTCGCCACCGAGCGTCTGGAGCGAGCGGTTCGCGATCGTCAGCTCGGTCTTGTAGCCGCCCGTGTCCACGATGACTGGCAGCAGGGCCTCGTTCTTCTTCTTCTCGGTGTCGACGTTGATCATCTCGACGAACGAGCTGTCACCGCTCACGTTGTCGAGCACCGTGGCGTAGCAGACGAACTGGTCGTTGCCGGAAACGCGCTTGATGGTGGCCCAGCCGTTCTCGATCCCGCGCGACGCGAGCGGCGTGTTCTTCTGCTCGAAGCCGAAGGCCGACAGGTTGAACGTGTCCTTGGTGGCGCTTTCCTGCGCGGTCTCACCGTTGTGGTAGGTCACCTCGAGCCCGAGATTGCCGAGCGAGCCGCCGCCGGCGTGCGCGCAGGCGAGGTTCGAGCGGGCGCCGGAGACTCCGGCCGCGCCCACCTGCTGGAGGCCGTAGAGGACGGCTTCCTTGCTGGCGCCGCCGAGGAGGGGAGTGGCCGAGAGAGCGAGGCCGAAGCGGCCGATGATGCCCTGGGCGCGGAGATCGGAGTTCGGCGGCGTCGTGACCCGCACGAGAGCGCCGAACTGGGAGATGTCGCGCGCGCCGCGCACCTCGATGCGGAGCGTGGTGACGACATTGCCGTCCGGCGTGGGAAGCCCGTTGTTGCCGAGGAAGGCGAAGATGTCGCCGTAAACCTCCTGGCCGGGACGGAACGCATAGGTCGCGAGGCCGTCCTTGGTGCGGAAGGAGAGGTTCAGCGTGGCCGTGGAGCGGTTCGTGATCGTCAGCTCCGAGCCGAAGCTCGTGCCGCCCGCGCCCGCGGAGCGCACGATGACGGGCACGATGTACGTGAGGACGTCGCCGGTGCCGGTGTTGGGATACGCGACGGTGACGGGCTTGGTGATCTGGTGCGTTTCACCACCCGAGCTCGTCACGGTGAGCTTCACGTTGAACGTCCCCGCGGTCGCGAAGACGTGCTCGGGGTTGATCTCCTTGGAGGTCGTGCCGTCGCCGAAGTCCCAGCTCCACTTGGAGCCGTAGGTGGACTTGTCGGCGAAGACGACGCGGCGCGCCGGGCGGGGTGCCGCGGGCTCGTAGCCGAAGTCGGCCACGGGCGTCACGAGCGGGCCACGGGGAGCGGGAGCGAGCGTTCCGGGGGCCGACGCCGCGCGGAAGATGCCGCGGCCCGAGGTGCCCACGATCACGGCCGAGCCGTCCCTGGGGAACGTGATGGCGGTGACGGGGACGTTCGGGAGCCCCTCACCGTGCCGCGCCCAGGACGCGCCGGCGTCGCCCGAGCGGTAGAGACCCATGTAGCTGCCGGCCCAGAGGACCTGCGGGTTGACCGGGTCGAGCGCCAGCGACCAGACCGGGAGGTCGGGGAGGCCGTCGGCCTGGCCCGTCTTGGAGATCGCCGTCCATTCGCTGCCGTCGTGCACGTAGACGCGCTCGATCGCCTTGACGGACGCGGCCGAGGAAACCCACGTGCGGGCTCCGCGGATGCGGACGCGGAGGCTCGCGGCGCGACCGGGGAACTTCGCGGTCTTTGTCCAGCTCGTGCCGTCGTCGGTGGAGCGCAGGACCTGCCCCTCGTCGTCGACGAGGGCGAGCGTGCCGTCGGCGTCGGCCGTGATGTCGCTGATGTCCGAGATGATCGGCATCGACTCGGAGGCCTGAGCCCAGGTCTTGCCGTCGTCGTTGGAGCGCCAGATCTTGTGCTTGGTGTAGGTGAAGACCCGGGCGGCCTCCGTGGGGTGCTGGAGGATGAAGGTGCGGAACGAGGACTTGTTGCCGCCCGCCTCACTGATGCCGCTCGATTCCTTGAAGGTCGCGCCGCCGTCGGTCGACATCTCGATGCTCTGGTTGGTGGCCGAGGTGGTGAAGATCAGGTCGCTCGCGGGGCTGACCCTACAGCCATAGCCGTCGCCGCCGCCGATCTGGTCCCAGCGGCCGTCGGTGCGCATGATGGCCGTGCCGTTGTCCTGATTGCCCACCAGGATGATCGTGCCCGCGGGGTTCGCGCAGATCTCGTCGACCATGAAGCCGACGATCTGGGAGTTGAGGCCTTTGAAGGCCGTGGCGGTGCGGGCGAAGATCCCGCCGTCGTTGCCGACGTACATCGTCCTGTCGGCTCCCCAAACGACCGTGTGCTGGTCGGCGTGGAGGTAGGGGAGCGGCCGAGCGGGAACCGTGGGGCCGGCCCACTCCGAGATCTTCGTCCAGCTGTCGCCGTTGTCCTCGGAGGTCCAGAGGTCGAGGCCGCCGGCGAAGAGATGACCCGTGTTGGGGTCCACCACGAGAACGTTGCAGAAGCCGGCCTGACTGCCCAGGATGTTCGTCGTGGAGTTCGAGATCGCGACCGTCGTCCACGTGGAGCCGCCATCGGTCGAGCGGGCGAAGCCACCCTGCTTGTCGGCCTGCGTGCCCACGAGGGCGAAGACGAGGTTCGGATCCGTGTTGCCCACGGCGAGCTGGATGCGGCCACGCAGCTTGAAGTTCTCGGGCGGAATGCCCGACTGCGTCGTGGTGGTGAAAGTCTGGCCGCCGTCGGTGGACTTGAACACGGTGCCCGGGACCTCGCCCGATTCATAGGCCGAGGCGTACACGATGCTCGGGTTCGAGGGGGCCCTCGCGATCGAGGTCACGCGGACCGTCGCCGGCGCGCTGTCGAGGCCGTAGGCCGACTGGATCGTCGCGGTCGAGATCACGCCGGTCCAGGTCTTGCCGCCGTCCGTCGACCGCTGGAGACCGCGGTCCGTTCCGGCGAGAAGGACGTCGGCGTTCTCGCGGTCCACGACGATCTGCCAGAAGAAGTCGCCGGGGGGCGTGCCGTCGACCTTGGCGAAGGAATCGCCGCCGTCGTTCGAGACGAGGAGGCCGATGCCGAGCTTGTTGTTGCCGTCGCCGGGCCGGCTGGACTTCGTGGTGGAGTTGTCTCCGCACGCGGAGCCCGCGTACACGCGGCTGGGGTTCGAAGGAGCGTAGGCCACCGCTCCGATCTGGAGCCCGCCCGTGGGCAGGTTCTCGGCCACGGCGCGCCAGGTGGCTCCGCCGTCGACGGTCTTCCAGAGGCCGCCCGCCGAGACACCCACGATGATCGTCTTGGCTTCCGTGGGGTGGGTGGCGATGGCGGCGATGAGGCCCGTGTCGTCCTGGCCCGGGAGGGCGGCTCCGACGGGCGACGTGTAGGTCGGGCTGAACGTCGGCCCGAGGGCCGTCCACGCGGGACCGGCCTGGAGCCGCAGCTCCTTCAGGCGTTCCTTCTCGGCGGCGAAGAGGTCGGCGGCGCGACCGTCCAGCTCGCGGAGGTCCTCGATGGCGAGACGCTTGGTCAGCCGCTCCCGGCGCGCTTCGAGGACGGAGTCCTTCTGCGCGGCCTCCTGAGCCCTGGCGGTCTCGGCGACGGCTGGCTGGGAGCCGATCAGCCCCGCGAGCGCGACGGCATAGGCGATCCTGTGGATTCCCCTGAAGGACATGAATCCCCCGTTTTGGAAGGTTGGGTTTCTGACCGATCTTGGTCGTTTCTCGTGATTGCTGCCAAATCGGATGCACTTCGGCCGAAGGAACAGCGGTACAGGAGCCCTGGTTCGTCCGAATCGCTCGGAGACTCGCCTTTCAGGAAGTCTACTCCCGATTTCGTTCGGTTCCCGTCCACCGATTCATTCACCCTCGCCGCGGGTGCAGTAACCTCGCGCAAACGGGAGAAGAAAAATGAGAGTCCTCGTTTGCGTCGCCCTCGTGGTCGCCTCGAACCTCGTTGTCGCCCAGGCACCGGGAAAGCTGAATGCGGACGGCACCGTTTCCGCCGAGCGCCCGGTACTTGCATGCCCCCTGGAGCAGAAGAAAGTCGCGAAGAGCGCCAGGCCGGATCCGGAGCTCTTCAAGAAGATCATCCGCTGCCACAAGGGCGAGCGCGCCGTGGTGCCGCACGCGGAAGGGCCGGTGACGATCGACGTCACGGCGCTCCAGGTGGGCACCCCGCGCAAGTGGTCCTACCGGCAGGACAGCGGCTCGGGCGACGAGAGCACGATGGTCTATCCGGTGCGGGCCACCTATACCGAGCGGACGTACTACAGGACCCGCACGGAATTCGGAGAGGACTGGATCCGCGTTCTGAACTTCTACGTGGACTCGTTCGGCGAGTGGCGCATCGGCTCGGAAGAACCCGTCAAGCCGCCGGTCGTGAGGTCCGTCCCCCGCAGGTAGCCCGTCACCGGGACTCGGAGGTCCTGCGGGAGAGGACGCGGTCGCTCTCGTCGCGGCTCTCGGTGACGAAGACCTCGTACGTCGCGCCACCCTGGGGAACCCGGACGACGACGTGTCCGTGCCGGCTCGCGAGCCGCTCGGCACGCGGGCCGATGGTGTGCGCCGTCGCTTCGCGGAGCTCCAGCACGTACACGTCGCGCGGACCGGGATAGGCACCCGGTGCCATGAGACGTTTGACGACGTCGGGCGACGGGTGGGTCGCGTTCCATGCGGGAACGACGTGCACGCGGGGCTTCGTGGTCGCGAGCCAGAACGCGTTCGTGTTGTCGATCGAGCCGTGGTGTCCGATCACCGCCACGTCCAGCGGGCCGAGTACCTTCGCGAGCGGTGTTTCGAGGTCGGTCCAGGCGGGCTCGCCCGGATCGGGGACACCGGGCAGGTCGCCTCCCGTGAAGTAGTCGAAGGCGCCCAGCCGGATGCGCAGCGCGATGCTGCACATGTTCTCGTCGGGGAGGCCGGGCAGTCCGCCAGGCGAGGTCGCGACGGGAGGAAACACCGACCGGGCATCGTCGCCCTTTCCGGTCCACACCTCGCCGTTCGAGGCGACGATGCGCAGCTCGAATCCGGCGGAGGGCTCGACGATCTGGTCGGCGCGGCCCGGCCGCGCACGCTCCACACGCCCTCCCGAAGCCGTCACGACGGCGAGAGCCTCGCGGTAGGGAGCGAGCACCTGCGGAATCGCGGGCACGGGTTCGGTGTACGTAGGCCAACCCCGGTCGATGACGCGCTTCACGGGAACCTCCTTCGCGAGGTCGGCGAGGCCGTTCACGTGGTCCACGTGGATGTGCGTCAGGAGCACGGTGTCGAGCGCGGCCGGGAGGCCGGCAGCCGCGAGCTGCCGCTTCACGTAGCGACCGATTGCGGTCCCGACAGGGCGGGACGCGTCCGGGAAGACCTCGGCTCCGGGCAGCTTCAGCGCCGAGGCGTCCCCCGCGTCGACGAGCAATGAAGTGCCGTTCGGCAGGATGAAGAGAGTCGCGTTGCCCGCGCCGGTCGAGATGTGGTGGATGTCGAGCGTGCCCGGCGTCCACGGTGACAGGGACGGTGGCGCGACGGGTTCCGTCGCGGCCAGGAGGGCAGGGAGGGCCAGGAGCATCGCGAGAGAGCGCATGAGGCTGATACGTCGGGAGGGCCGCGAGGTTCGAACGTCGACCGCCCGGGGTCGGTGCTACGCTTTTCCGCGATGTCGTCCACACCCGCGCTCCGGTACGAGGCCACCTACGACGACCTTCGGGCCCTGCCGCCGCACCTGATCGGCGAGATTCTCGGCGGAGACCTCATCGTGTCCCCGAGGCCGGCGGCGCCGCATGCGCGAGCGAAGTCCGTTCTGGGGTCCGACGTCGTCGGACCGTTCGACCGGGGCCGAGGCGGACCCGGCGGCTGGTGGATCCTCGACGAGCCCGAGCTGCACCTCGGGCGCCACGTCGTCGTGCCCGACATCGCGGGCTGGCGTCGCGAGCGGATGCCCGTGTTTCCGTCGGCGCCGTTCTTCACGCTCGCGCCGGACTGGATCTGCGAGGTCGTCTCGCCCGGTTCCCAGCGAATCGATCGGGTGCGCAAGCTGCCCATCTACCTCGAGCACGAAGTGGCCTGGGCCTGGCTGGTCGATCCCATCGCCCGGACTCTCGAGATTTTCCAGAGGACTGCCGATCGCTGGACGCTGGTCGCGGCCCACGGCGGCAACGAGGTCGTGAGAGCCGCGCCGTTCGACGCGATCGAGATCGAGCTCGAGGGCTGGTGGGTTCCGGGAGGACACGACCCCGCCGACGATGCATCGCCGTCCGGATGATGCGTTGACGAGCGGCCTCGCGGAACGGGTCCGCCACCCCCGATTCGAACGGCTCCTCGTCGGCGCGCTCTTTCTGATCAGCGGCCTCGCGGCCCTCGTCTACCAGGTCGCCTGGCAGCGGCTCCTCGCGTTTCACAGCGGCGTCGGCGTGACCTCGGTCGCCCTCATCGTCGGGGCTTTCATGGCCGGCCTCGGCCTCGGAAGCCATGTGGGAGGAGCTCTCAGCGCGCGCGTCAGCCGGGGAGCGGCGCTGCGCGCGTTCGGGCTCATCGAGATCGGCATCGGTCTCTTCGCCGTCATCTCCTGCTGGCTGTTCTACGACGTCCTCCTGCACCGGGCCTCGGGCCTCTATGCCACCGTGTGGGGCTCTGCCGCCGGGCACGTGCTGGCGCTCGGGATCCCCACGACCCTGATGGGCATGTCGCTTCCGTTTCTGGTGCGCGCCATGGTGCGCGACGGAGCGACCGCGCCCGGAACCATCGCGGTCCTCTACGGGATCAACGTCGTCGGCGCCGCCGTGGGAGCTCTCGTCACGCCCTGGGTGCTCATCCGCCACCTGGGAATCCCCGGTGCCGTTCTCGCGGGCGCGGCCGGGAGCCTGCTCACGGGGCTCGTCACCCTCGGCCTGAGCCTTCACCCGTCCTGGCGGAGCGGAGAGAGCGCGGAGGCCCCCGCCAGCCGGCCGGCGAAACAAGCCGGGGCGCAGGGCCTCGGTCTCTGGGCGGCGCTCTACGGCCTGAGCGGGTTCGTGGCGCTC
>JAEUQS010000667.1 GCA_016789625.1 Acidobacteriota bacterium
AACACGCTGTATCCGGAACTGCTGCCGCCGTGGGCCATCCACCGCCCGGAAGCGACCGCGTTCCATCGATTCCGGGACGCCATGAAGAAGAGCGAACTGCCCTTCGTGGACGGCTACCAGACGCTCGTCGACGCGAAGTCCGGCGGCGCGCTCTTCCACAGAACGGATTTCCACTGGAACGACGTCGCTGCCGCCCTCGTGGGACGCGCCATCGTGAACGATCTGAAGGCCAGAACGGGCGCGGGGGCCGGCTGGGAAGTCCCGATCGACCGGGTGCGATACGAGCGTTTCAGCGGCGGCCAGGCGCTTTCTCTCGGCCTCTTCCGACCCCCCGTCGAACAGACCTGGGTCAGCCCGCCCCGCCTGGCCGCCCGGAGCGACTGCAAGGTGCCCGACGACCCGTTCCAGTACTCCTGTGTGGTGCGCCCGGGCCACGCGGGTGCGCTGCTGCCGCCCACGGTCGTGATCGGCGACTCCTTCGGGGAGGGCTTCCGGACCACGGACTTCCCGTACCACTTCGAGGAGATCCATCACGTGCAGTCCATCCGGATGCGCGAGGACCTTTCGAGGATCCCGGCGAGCACGAGGATCGTGATCTTCCAGTTCCAGGAGACGAACCTCCTCCGCATGGCGCAGGACCCGGACCGGCGGACGTTCTGGCCCGGAGGAGACTCCCCGCCGAGCGCTTCTGCCGCGCCGCCCCCGATCGTCGCGAACGATCCCGCCCTCGTGAAAGCGGAGTTCCTGGAGGTCAGCGTGCCGGCGGCCGTGCGCGAAGGGTCGGTCTTCGAGATCGCTTTCCGCGTGCGCAACGCGGGGACCGAGACGTGGTCCGCGCGCTCGGAGACCCCTCTTCGTTTCGGCTATCACTGGGCCGACCCCACCGGCCGCGGCAACTGGGAGTCGGTGGTGTGGGACGACGGCACGCGCGCGCCCCTCCCGGCCGACGTTCCGCCGGGCGGCGAAGCCCGGCTCAGACTGAAGGTTCACGCCCTTCCAGGGGCTTCGCCGGGCTGCAAGCTCGTCGTCGCGCCCGTCGTCGACGGCCTCGCGAAGAGCGGCTGGCACACGGAGCACGTCCACGTGGCGACCGTGGACATCACGAAGTAGGCCTGGCTTCGTCAGTCCCGCGCGGCGAGGTTCGCGCCGAAGTAGACGGGGTCGTTCGTGCCGTTGTCGATGAGCGTCGCATAGGCTCCGATCGATCCCCCGTGCGGGCGGATGCGGATCAGAGTGGCCCCGGCCGGCGCGAGCCCTCGCGACCCGAAGAGATCGTCGATCTGAAAGCCCCTTCTGCCGGGAACCCGGATCACGAAGCTGTCGAGGAGCTGACCGCGATCGCCCACGATCTCGACGGTCGCCTCGGCCTCGTTCACCTGGCCCGACAGCTCGAGGAGCGCGAGGTTCGTGCGAAAGCCGGTGCCCGCCGAGGCGCCGAGGATCTCCAGCGCCTCGCCCGAGCGGGCCCGCTGGAACGAGCTGAGCGGCGGCATCGACAGTCCGTAGGTTCCCTCGGGCGTGATCGTGTACGTGCGCGAGGCGACGCGGACGCCCAGTGACGACAGCGTGAAGCCGCTGGCGGCCCGGAGGTCCAGCGACGCCACGCCCGACCCCGAGAACGCCGTCGCGAGGACGTCCCGGATCACGCGGGTCTCCCGCGGGAAGAGCGTGATGGGGAGAGAGCCGGACGCGTTCGAGGAAGTCCAGGAGGTCGCGGTGAGCTGGATGACGGCCACGGTATCCGCCGGGTTCGTGAGGTAGAGGTCCGAACGAAAGCGGGCACCGTTCGCACCGTCCGCATGGACGATCGCCGGAATCGTGCGCACGAGAGTGCCCGTGATGCCGAGGTCGGGCCCGAACATCGTGGGGTCGTTCGTGCCGTTGTCGATGACGAGGACCGCCCCCACCGCCTCACCCGTCTCGGGCGCGAATTTCAACGCACCCGTTTCCCAGGGACGCAGCCCGAGCAGTGCCGCCAGGCCGTCCACCTGCGCGTGCCCGCCGGCCGGGACCCCGAAGCGCGCGACTGGGCCTCCACCACTGTCGCCGGGAGGTGCCATGAGTCCTGCGAGGACGTCGCCTCCGGCTCCAGAGGTTCCCGCTGCCACGAGGTTCGTGCGGAAGCCGTCCCCGGGGAACGCGGCGGAGAAGTAGACGGGATAGCGCGCGTGCGCCGCGGTGAAGACGTCGAACGCCGGCACGCCCGTGCCGAGCGTGCCGCGCGGCGTCTCGGTGTACGTGCGGCTCGTCGCCTCGATCGAGGTCCCCGCTTCGGGCGTCAGGAAGAGCGCGCCCGATCCCGCTTCCAGCCCGAACGTCCCCGAGAGAACGTCCGCCAGCACGCGAATCTCGTTCGCCGCGAGCGTGACGGTCTTGTCGAGGGCGGGCAGGCCCGCCGCCGTCGGCACGTAGCGGAGGGTCACAGACACGGCGACGCCGTCGGGATTCCGCAGGTGGACGTCGGACCGCCAGCGGCTCCCGTTCACACCCGAGGCGCGCGCGACGGCCGGGATCACGAGGCGCTGCGCGAGCGCGCCGCGCACGACGCCAAACTCCTGCGACACGTCGGCGCCCCCACCCGCGCCGCCGCCCGACGGCCCGCCTCCGGGAACGGGCTGAAAGTCCTCGCCCCCGTCGAACACGAACCTGCCGCCCGCGGCGAGGGCGTCGACGTCGAGGCTCACGAAGCCGCGGGACGCGCGCTCCACGAGGAAGAGCTCGTCGTAGCCCCGCGGCGCGGGCTGACCCACCTCCCAGATCGCGAGGGCGGGGTCGTAGAACGGCAGCTGGACCGTCATCTCGGCGCGCGGCCGGTGCACCTGCACGAGGAGCCGCCGTCCGGAGCGGGCCACGTGGATCGCCTCGATCTCCGGCGCGGTCACGTCACGCCACTGCTCGACGAGGCCCCGGGCTCTCGTGTGGAGGGAGAGCACGGAGGGGCGCGCGTTGCCCCGCTCGACGATCCACGCGCCGTCCCAGGCCGCGGTGGGCACCGCGAACGTCCGCCAGCCGGTGGGGGCGAGGGTGAGCGGCGTGATCGCGCCGCGGTCGACGTACGTGATCGAAGTACCGGAGGGAAACGTGCCTCCGCTCGCGGACGACCGGGCGGACACGTAGGCGGCGCCCGTCGTGGTGAGGAAGCTCTCGCCGAACGACACGCTCGCCGTGAACGGCACGAGCTGCTCCGAGGTGCCTTCGAGGTCGACGCGGAAAAGGCCCGTACGCGACTGCTGCGGTTCGGCCTGCGTCACGAGGAAGCTCGTGCCGTCGGCGTTCGATCCCGCGAGCCCGAGCGAGCCCGGCGCCGCGCCCGCGGCCGGAAACAGACGCCGGGTCGTCCCCGCCTCGGCGACCGCCACGACCTCGCGGCCTCCGCCGCTGCGGGCCGCGACGAACACGAACGGCACCGCCTTGGTGCCGATCCGGACACCCGACATGACGCCCCGGGCCACGGGGCCGCCCTCGTCGACGTAACCGGACCGGGTGGGCATCGAGAGCGTCCAGGCGAGGCCGGTCGAGGAGAGCGCGGGATCCAGCGTGACGAACGTGCGGCCGCCATCCCGGCTGTAGAGATAGCGCCAAACGCCCTGCTGCTGGTCGCCCGAGAGCCGGTGGGTCGTCGCGAGCAGGATCTGCTGCGTGCCGTCCGGATCCTCGCGGTACGCGGCCGCCCCGATCGCGTCGCCGGTCTCGAACTGCTGGATCGTGCGCGGCGGCTCGACCCCCGTCGAATCGAAGAGCACGGCGCTCCCCGCCGGCGGATCCGACAGCGGGAAACGCGGATCCCGTTCGACGAGGAGGTAGAAGCGGTTCGTCCGGTGCTGCACCGCGGGCACGGCGTTGGCGCTCGTGACCGGCGCGTAGGACACGATGCGGGCAGTGGCTTCGCGGGAGGCGAGCAGCACGCACAGCCCCAGGAAGGCTCGGGAAACGCAGGATCCACGGAATCGCAGCATGGCGACACCTCGCTCTTTCCAGGGAGTGTCCTCACGGAGCCCCACCTAACGTCTGCCCTGCCCGATGATGCAATGTGGCCGTCTGTCCCCGCCCCGAGCTCGGCGAAGTTGTCCTCTCGGCGCTGACGGCATCGCTCGCCGCGACCTTCGGCTCGCTCCTCACACTCGTCGTATCGGAA
>JAEUQS010000672.1 GCA_016789625.1 Acidobacteriota bacterium
CAGGACGTCCACCGCTGCCCGGATGAGAGCCCCTCCCACTTCGGCGATCCGCCTTCCGGAGGCGTCCCGGCCGAACGGCAGGCCCTGCATCCTCTCCGGGAGCGTGTGGGAGACGCCTGGCTCGGTCACGGGGGTACTTTACGGGAGCCGCTCGGCCGCCGGCCCTTTCTCCGACGGCTCGTAGAATTCCGGTCTCGCCGTTCGTCGTAGGAGTGGAGGCCGGGCAGAGAGCCCGCCTCACGACGAAAACAGGAGAAGACGATGCCGCAATACCTGGTTGCCGGATACCTCCCCGACGACTTCGACCCGTCCACGGTGGACGAAGCGACGGTCCGCGAGATCCACGCGCTCACCAAAGAGATGATCGCCGCCGGAGTACGGAAGTTCGCCGGCGGCCTCGGGCCCGCCAAGTCGCTGCGCGGGCAGCCCGACGGCGGGGTGCTCGTCACCGACGGGCCCTACCTCGAGACCAAGGAGCACATCGGCGGTTTGTGGATCCTGGAATGCGCCGACCTGGACGAGGCGTTGGCGTGGGCGCGCAAGGGCGTCGCCGCCACCCGGAGCCAGGTGGAGGTGCGGGAGATCTTCTTCAACCCGGCCCCCGAATGAAGGGCGGCCGGGAATGAGAAAGCTCAGGCTCATCGAGCACATCTCGCTGGACGGCGTGATCCAGCACTCCGCCGACGACGACGCTTTTCCCTACAGCGACTGGACCGGGCCCTATAGGAGCCCCGCCGGCCGGGACGCGATGCTCGCGGCGTATGGCGACAGGTTCGATCTCCTGCTGGGCCGCCGCACCTACGACCTCTGGTCGGGCTTCTGGCCCAAGGCGCCGAAGAGTCCGATGGGGGACGGCCTCAACGCGGCAACGAAGTACGTCGCGACCCACCGTCCGGACAGTCTCGAATGGGGCCCGTTCGAGTCCGTCGGACCCGACCTCGTCGAGGGTGTCCGACGCATCAAGGCGCAGGACGGCCCGGACCTCGTCCTCTCCGGGAGCTCGACGCTGACGTCGACACTGCTCGACCACGGGCTCGCGGATGAGGTCCTGCTGGCCGTCTATCCGGTCCTGTTGGGCACGGGGAAGCGCTTTCTGGCGCCGGGCATGCCGGCACGCTCCTTCGAGCTCGTCAGCACGCGATCCTTTCCGTCCGGCATCGTCTTCAGTGCGTACAAGGTCGCCGGGCCTCTGAAGAGCCCATCCTAGGGGCGCCTCGATGCGTTTCCTGGTGATGGCGATGAATGGGCCCACTGCGGAATCCGCAGCGAGGATGCTGGAGTACAGCAAGTCGCTGCAGAAGGCGGGGGTCCTGCTCGCGCGGGACGAACTGTTCCCTCCTTCCACGGGAGCACGCATCTCGTTCACGGATGGCAGGCCGACTGTGACGAACGGGCCGTTTGTGCCGTCGAAGGAGCTCCTCGGTGGCTACTGGATCCTCCAGGTGCGCTCCCGCGAGGAGGCCATCGAATGGGCGAAGCGGGCGCCCCTGTCTGGCGACGAGGCCATCGAAGTTCTCCAGATTCGCGAGATGTAGGGCAACCTCCCCTCCGTGAGCGAGGTCCACAAGACGATCGAGGCCGTGTGGAGGATCGAGTCCACACGGCTCATCGCCGCCATCGCACGGGTGACCCACGATGTCGGCATCGCCGAGGAGCTGGCGCAGGACGCGCTCGTGAAGGCCCTCGAGGTCTGGCCCGAGGAGGGCATCCCGGAAAAGCCGGGTGCCTGGCTGATGAAGGCCGCGACGCGGCGCGCGATCGATTCGCTCCGGCGCGGCCGCATGCTCGTGAAAAAGCACGAAGAGCTCGCCCGCGAGCTGGAGGTCGAGCAGGAGCGGCTCGGGGAGGCCCTTCAGCTTTCGCTCGAGCAGGTGATCGACGATGACGTGCTGCGGCTCATCTTCACCGCGTGCCATCCCGTGCTCGCGGTGGAGGGACGCATCGCGCTCACGTTGCGGCTCATCGGCGGCCTCACCACAACGGAGATCGCGCGTGCTTTTCTCGTGCCGGAGAAGACGCTGGGCCAGCGGATCTCCCGGGCCAAGAAGACGCTCTCGGAGGCCCACGTTCCCTTCGAGACGCCGGCTGGCGACGAGCTGCGTCAACGGGTCGAGTCCGTGCTCCTGGTGGTCTACCTGATCTTCAACGAGGGCTACACGGCGACCTCGGGCGAGGAATGGATGCGGGCGGCTCTCTCCGATGAAGCGCTCCGCCTGGGACGCATGCTGGCGCAGCTTCTCCCCGGCGAGTCGGAGGTTCAGGCCCTCGTGTCCCTGATGGAGCTGCAGTCCTCGCGCAGCGCGGCGCGCCGGGGCAAAGATGGCGAGGCCGTCCTCTTCCCGGATCAGGATCGCTCTCTGTGGGACGCCGCGCAGATCCAGCGGGGAATGGTCGCGCTCGAAAGGGCGCAGAGGCTCGGCGGCGGCGCGAAACCCTACGCGCTGCAGGCGGCCATTGCCGCGTGTCACATGCGCGCGCGGACCGCCGAAGAGACCGACTGGGACCGCATCGTCCTTCTGTACGACGCGCTGCTGCAGATCAATCCGTCTCCCATCGTCGCGCTCAATCGCGCCGTCGCCGTCGGCATGGCGCAGGGGCCGGCCGCCGGGCTCGACGCCGTCGACGCGGCGGCCGCCGGGTTCACCGCCCTCGCCGGCTACCACCTTTTTCCCAGCGTTCGCGGAGACCTGTTGATGAAGCTGGGCCGGCTTTCCGAGGCCCGCGAAGAAGTTCAGCGCGCGATCGCGATGACGAAGAACCTGCGGGAGCAGGAGCTGCTGGCGAGCCGGTTGAAGCAGCTGGAGCAGCGCGACAATGGCGGCGCATGAAGGCCATCGTCTTCTCCGCGATCGGAAAGGTCGCCCTCGAAGAGCGCCCCGAGCCCCGGCTCCTCGCGCCCGGTGACGCGCTCGTGCGCGTGCGCACGGCCGGAATCTGCGGCTCCGACCTCCACATCGTCGACGGCCGCGACGGCGGGGTGCGGCTCGGGACCACGATGGGGCACGAGCTGGTCGGTTTCGTCGAGACCGTGGGCCCCGAGGTGACCGGCCTCGCGCCGGGCGACCGCGTCGTCTCCCCGTTTTCCGTCTCCTGCGGGAGCTGCTTCTATTGCCGGCGGGGGCTGACGGCCCGCTGCGTCTCCGCGCGCTGCCTCGGCGTCGTCGACGAGGAGGGACGCGGGGTGGAAGGGGCGCAGGCCGAGCTCATCCGCATCCCGCTCGCCTCCTCGACGCTCGTGAAGCTGCCGGAGACCAAGCACGACGGCTCCCCGCTCGCCGACGAGGAGGCGCTCCTGCTCGGCGACATTCTCTCGACCGCGTGGTCGACCGTGGAGCGCGCGGGCGTGTCGGACGGCTCGGTGGTCGCCGTCGTGGGTTGCGGCCCCGTCGGGCTCCTCGCGGTCCTCGCGGCGCTCCACCTCGGCGCTTCGGCCGTCGTGGCCGTGGACGGCGTCGCGTATCGAAGGGAGCGGGCCCGCTCGCTCGGCGCGCTTCCGTGCGCGCCCGACTTCGAGCTCGTTCGCCGCGCGATCGACGAGCTCACCGAAGGCCGAGGCGCCGACGCGGTGATCGAGGCCGTCGGGAGCCCGTCGGCGCTCGACCTCGCGATCGCCGCCGCGCGGCCGGGAGCCCTCATCGGGATCGCGGGCTATCACACCGAGGAGGCGTACCCGCTCGCGATGGCGCCCGTCTACGCGAAGAATTTGACCCTCGCGTTCGGACGCGCGAGCGTGCGCCCGCACATCGACCGGCTCCTGCCCCACCTCCTGAACGGAACGCTCTCCCCGGCGGCCCTCGTCACGCACCGCCTCCCGCTCGAGGAGGGCGTGCGCGGCTACGAGATCTTTCGGAGCCGCTCGGAGGGTGCGATCAAGGTGGTGCTGACGAACGACCCCGCCCCGGCTCCGTGACCACGGCAGACGAATTGCAGAGACGCCCGTGGACCAAGGAGGTCTACGAACATGAATCACGACAACCGGGGCAGATCCATCCTCGCGGCGGGGCTCCTGCTGCTTTCGGGTTTCTCCGTCCCCCTCTGCGCCGCGGAGCTCCGCGCGAGCTCCCCCACCGTCGTCGGCGCCGTCTCTCATCTCCTCCTGCCCACGTCGGCGAACGCCAACGGTCAGTTCGGATCGGTTTACAAGACGAAGGTCAGTATCTTCAACGCGTCGAGGTTCGACTACTCGATCCGCGCCGGGCTCAGCGATCAGACCGGCGAGATCGCCGTGCGATCGATTCCCATCCGGTCCAATGAGACCGTCACGTTCGACAACGTCCTCGCCGACGTGTTCAATTACGCCGGCGCCGGCGCGATCGACCTCGACAGCCGGAACGGGGAATATCTGTTCATCGTGAGCGCCCAGGTGTACGTCGACACCGGCAACGCACGCTACACCACGTCCGTTCAGTTCGCCGATGATCTCGGGGCGATCACCGCGAGCCGCCCGGGCTTCGTCGTAGGGATCTCCGTCAACTCCAACTTCCGCACGAATGTCGGCTGCGCGAGCAATACGTCCAGTCAGCAGACGATCACGTTCAGCGTTTACGACCGGGACTACAACCTTCTCGGCCAGTCGTCGAGCTTCCAGCTCGCCGGGTACGACTGGGGCCAGTACGGCGTGAACGTTCCCGTCACGAACGGCGGAGTCAACATTCAGACCAACGGCAACGCCGTCTGCTATGCCGTCGAGGTGAACAACGTCTCGAACGACGGCACCTACCAGCTCGCCGTTCCCTTCTAAGCGGGTTCAGAGGCCCGGCGGGCC
>JAEUQS010000700.1 GCA_016789625.1 Acidobacteriota bacterium
CTTCCTCACTTCCGCCGCGAGGGCGACGCGGGCCTCGAGCTCGGGGCCGTACACCTCGGCCACGAGCGTCGAGAGCACCGGCGGCCCGGGCGGCACCTCGGTCACCTTCACGTTCGCGCCGCGCGCCGCGCCGATGGGAGCGAGCAGGGTTCGCACCGCCTTGGCGAGGTCGTGGCTCTCGCGGGAGCGCTCCTCCTTCGCCGCGAGGTTCACCTGGAGGTCCGCGACGAGCGGGCCCGAACGCAGGAAGTAGTGCCGCACGAGGCCGTTGAAGTTGAACGGGGCCGAGGTGCCGGCGTAGATCTGGACGTCCGTCACCTCGGGCAGCGTGCGCACGGCCGAGGCCAGCTCGCGGGCGACGTTCGCGGTCTTCTCGAGCGTCGTGCCCTCGGGCATGTCGACCACGACCTGCAGCTCGCTCTTGTTGTCGTACGGGAGCATCTTGACCTTCACGAACGACACGGCCACGAGCGCCATGGAGCCGAGGAGCAGCGCCACGACGCCGCCGAGGAGCGCCCACCTTCTCGGCGCGCTCGCGAGGAGCGGCCGGAAGAGCTTCGCGTAGAAGCGGTGCAGCCTGTCTTCCTCGGGCGTCTCGTCGCCGGGCGCGTACGCGACGTCAGCCTGGCTTGCTGCGGCTCCGGGCGTACCGCCCTGCGCACCGGCGTGGGGCTGCAGGTGCGCAGCCCGGGACGGGCGGAGCTCCACCAAATGCTGCTCGGCGTACTTGCGGAACAGCTTGAACGTGAGCCACGGCGAGATCACGAACGCCACGAGGAGCGAGAAGACCATCGCGGCCGACGCGTTGATGGGGATGGGCTGCATGTACGGGCCCATGAGCCCGGAGACGAACGCGAGCGGCAGCAGCGCGGCCACGACCGCGAACGTGGCCAGGATGGTGGGGTTCCCCACCTCGTCCACGGCGAAGAACGTGGCCTCCCGCGGGCTCGTCCAGCCCAGCTCGTAATGCCGGTGGATGTTCTCGACGACGACGATCGCGTCGTCCACCAGGATGCCGATCGCGAAGATGAGCGCGAAGAGCGTCACCCGGTTCAGCGTGTAGCCGAAGAGGTACGACGAGAAGAGCGTGAGCGCGAGCGTCGTGGGCACCGCCACGAGGACGACGAGCGCCTCGCGCCGGCCCAGGAAGAGCGCCATGAGCAGGACGACGGAGATCGTCGCGAGGCCCATGTGGAACATGAGCTCGGCAGATTTCTCGCCCGCAGTCTTCCCGTAGTCGCGGGTCTTCACGAGCCCGGCGTTCGACGGAACCACGGGTCCCTTGAGCCGCGCGATCGAGCTCTCCAGCTCCTTCACGAGCTCGACGGCGTTCGTCCCGGGCTTCTTCGAGACCGCGATCGTGACCGCGGGCGCGTCGACGTCGCCCTGCATCATCCACGCGTACGAAACGGGATCCTCGGCTCCGTCGGTCACGGTCGCGACGTCGCGGAGGTACACGGGCTTGCCCTGTGGCGCGGCGAGGACCGCGGCTCCCACTTCACTTGCCGAGCGGAACAGCGACCCCACCTCGACCTGCGTTTCGGTATCCCCCGTCGAGAAGCTCCCGGCCGGCAGGCGCCAGTTGAGGCCCGTGAGCACCTGGTGCGCCTGGAGGATCGAGACGCCGTGCGCGGCGAGCCGCTCGCGGTCGAGCGCGATCTTCACCACGCGCCGCGCGCCACCGATCACGCGGACCTGCGCGACGCGCGGGTTCCGCATGAGCCTCACCTTGATCTCCTCGGCGATCTGCCCGAGCTGGACCGGAT
>JAEUQS010000708.1 GCA_016789625.1 Acidobacteriota bacterium
GGTTTCCGACGCTCCCTGGCGCGACGTACTGGCCACCTGGATTCCGCGCCTCTCGCCCGGCCTCGTGGGCGTGCTGTTCCACGGCCTCATCCGTGTGGGGCATGCGGCTCGCGGCCTGGCCGCCCGGGAGAACGCCCTGCGCCGCAACGAGCTGGCCGACGGCCTTGCGTACTGGGCAGCCCACTCCCTGCCGCTCCCCGAGAAGCGATCGGCAGCTCCGCGAACGAGACGCCCTTCCCTCGCGCTCGGCGACGTGCCGCGCGTTGGCGACGCGGACCGCGTCGTTCGGGGCAGCATGCGGCAGCGGCTCGCCCCCGTGATGCGGCTCGCCGGATTTCCGGCGGTGGCCGATCTGGCGGCGCCGGATGGCGACGGCACCGCCTACCTCTCGGATCTCACGGCGACGTTCGCCGGCATCGTGGCCGGCGGGGCTCCTTCCGGGGCGTTCATCAACTTCCTCCACGGAGTCACCGGCCCTGCGGCGATCCGGCTGATCCTTCCGCACGTTCCCCCGGACGCGCAGCGCCTGCTCCTCCGCTACGGATGGCAGGCGGGCGCCGCTCTGGTTTCGGCCTTCGGTACGGGTCCTTCGCCGACGGGCGCGACCGCGACGGTGGCGACGTTGGAGCAGCTCGTCGAGCGCGCGGTCGCGAGCGGCGAAGAGCACGCCATCAAGCTCACGGAGGCGTGCCTCCGCGAGAACGCCCTGGCGCCGGATCGGGTCTTCGGCGCCGCCGCGAAGGTCGCGCTGGATCGTCTGACGTAGACGGCCTCCCCGCCCTTACGATCATCCGATGATTCGTGCCGCCCTCGCTGCCGTGTTCTTCGGACTCCTCGCCGCTGCCCCCGCGTTTTCCGCGGAGCCGTTCGACCTCGTGTTCGAGAGGGGCCGCGTCGTCGACGGCACGGGCGCTCCGTGGTTCGTGGCCGACGTCGGCGTGCGGGGAGACCGCATCGCGGCGATCGGCGACCTCTCGAAGGAGAGAGCGAAGCGGCGCGTCAACGCGCGCGGGCTGTACGTGGCGCCGGGCTTCATCGACCTCCTCGGTCAGTCCGAGTACCACGTGCTCGTGGATCCGCGCGCGGCGAGCAAGGTGATGCAGGGCATCACCACGGAGGTCACGGGAGAAGGGGACTCCATCGCGCCGCTCACGGCCAAGGCCATCAAGGACGGCGCCACGATCTACGAGCACTACGGCGTGACGCCGGACTGGACGGATCTGAACGGCTACTTCCGGGCGTTCCGCAAGGCGCGTCCCGCGATCAATCTGGGCACGTTCGTGGGCGCGGGCGGGCTTCGCGAGCTGGTCGTCGGGCTGGATTCGCGGGCCGCGACGCCGGAAGAGCTCCGGCGCATGGAAAACCTCGTACAGGAGGCGATGGAGCAGGGGGCGCTCGGCCTCTCCACGTCGCTCATCTACACGCCGGGGAGCTTCGCCTCGACCGAGGAGATCATCGCGCTCGCGAAGGTCGCGAGCCGCTACGGCGGGTCCTACTTCACCCACCTCCGCGACGAGGAGGACGGCATCGACGGCGCGTTCGACGAGGCGCTGCGCATCGGACGCGAGGCCGCGATCCCCGTGGACGTGTGGCACCTCAAGACGGCGGGACGGCGCAACTGGGGCCACATGCCGAAGGTGCTCGCGCGCATCGAGGCCGCGCGCGCCGAGGGCCTCGACGTGGCCGCGAACCAGTATCCCTGGACGGCGAGCGGCAATGCCCTCTCGGCCGCCGTTCCCCAGTGGGCGCGCGAGGGCGGACGCGCGAAGCTCGTCGAGCGCCTGAAGGATCCCGTCACGCGGCGCAGGGTCCTCGAGGCCATGGTGAAGGACGACGGCGAGTGGCCGGAGAAGACCGAGCGCATCCTGCTCTCGAGCGTGTTCACGCCGGCCCTCAAGCCGCTCGAAGGGAAGACCGTCGCCGAGATCGCGAAGGCCCGCGGCAAAGACGCGATGGAGACGCTCCTGGACCTGCTCGTGGAGGACTCGGGCCACACGTCGCGGGTGACGTTCACGATGCGCGAGGACGACGTGCGGGCGGCGCTCGCCCATCCGCTCGTGGCGTTCTGCACCGACTCGGGCGCGCGCGCCGAGGACGGCAGGCTGTCGGAGGAGCGCAGCCATCCCCGGGGCTGGGCGTCGACGGCTCGCATCCTCGCGACCTACGTGCGCGACGAGAAGCTCCTGAGGCTCGAGGAAGCCGTGCGCAAGATGACGTCGTTCCCCGCGGCCCGCGCGGGCCTCGGCGACCGCGGGCTCGTCAAGGTGGGCCTCGCCGCGGACCTCACCGTGTTCGATCTCGCGAAGGTCGAGGCCCTCTCGACGTTCGCGGATCCGAACCGCTACTCGGCGGGCTTCACCCACGTGGCCGTGAACGGGCGGCTCGTGGTGGACGGCGGCGTGATGACGAAGGAGCGTCCCGGGCGGCCGATCCTCGGGCCTGGCGCGCTCCCGTAGTCACGCGTCAGCGGGCGCCTCGCGCCGACAGCACCGCGGGGATCGTCCGGAGCATGATCGCGAGGTCGAGGCCGATCGACCAGCGGTCGACGTAGTACAGATCGAGCGCCATCCAGCCTGCGAAGGTCAGGTCGTTTCGCCCGCTGACCTGCCAGAGGCCCGTGATTCCGGGCCGCACGCCGAGCCTGCGGCGATGCGGGCCTTGAAGCTGCTCGGTTTCCTGGAGGGGGAGAGGCCGCGGACCCACGAGGGCCATCTGCCCCAGGAGCACGTTGAAGAGCTGGGGCAGCTCGTCGATGCTCGTTCGACGCAGGAACCTCCCGATCGGTGTGATGCGCGGGTCGTCGGCGATCTTGAACACCGGGCCGTCCATCTCGTTCCGGCCCTGCAGCTTCTCGCGCTCGCTCTCCGCCCCTTCGCGCATGGTACGAAGCTTCAGGATCCGGAAGGGTCGGCCACGCAACCCCCCGCGCTCCTGCACGAAGAAGACGGGCCCTTTCGAGGTGATCTTCACGAGCAGCGCAGCGAGCGCGAGGAGCGGCGAGAAGAAGACCAGGAGGATCGCCGCGAGACACCACTCCAGGATGAACTTGGCCGCCAGCGCGGTTGCGTCGGGCTGTACCGGACGATACGAGAGCCAGAGCCGTGCGCCGAAGACCTCAGGCACCGGGAGGGGAAGCCCGTCCTCCGACTCAGCGGTCGCGACGAGGCTCGGGATGCCCGCCTCGGTCGAGATCGAGAGGAAGACCCTGCGAAGCTCGGGAGCGTCGCCCGCGAGCACGACTTCGTCGAGCTGGCCGCGCAGGAGGCGCGCCTTGAGGGCCTCCGGGGACACGTCGGCCAGGATCTCGACCCGGTGACCGCGATAGCGTTCCAGCTCTGAGACGAGCTCCTTGGAAGGTGATCCGATGACCAGGGACACGAGGGCCGCCCGGCTCCGGAGGGCCACCTCCCTCTGAAAGAGAACCGTGCCGAAGAGGAAGGCGGTCGAGACCAGGAGGAAGATCGCCAGGAACGAGCGATTGAGCGTGACGTTTGCAACGACGACGATTCCGGTCAGGGCCACGCCGCCCCAGAACTGGGTCGCCACCAGGGCTCGCAGAGCCACCAGGCGATCGCCGGAAAGAACCGGCAGCCGATTGAGCCCGGACTGCATGGCCGCGAGCGCCCACGTCGGTATGAATACGATTGCCAGCAGGACGAACTCGGAGAGTGGCGCCGCGGCCTTGAGGTGCAGCGGGCCCGAGACCATCTCGCGGGCGGCATGCGAGAAGAGCATGGCAACCAGCAGGACCCCGAGGTCGATCAGGAGGAAGACTCGCTCGAGGCCGCTCCGATCCATCAGTCGCCGAACGACTCCCGCGCGCCCCCGTCCCTCGGGTGTCCCTCTGTGGCCGGTCGCATTCCGGTGATGATAGCGCCGGGATTTCGGCGGCCGCGCGAGGCGCGGTATCGTCGAGCGGGAATGGTGAAGGTATGAAGCACGTCGTCGTCCTCGGCTCCGGTCTCGTCGGATCCCTCATGGCCAAAGACCTCGCTCTCGACGGGCGCTACAGCGTCCTCGCGGCCGACCGTAGCGAGGAGTCGCTGGGCCGCCTCCGCGATCTTCCGAACCTGGTCACCGAGCGGGCCGACCTTTCCTCGGCCGCGGAGATCCACCGCCTCGCGTCGAAGGCCGACGTCGTCGTCGGCGCGGTGCCGGGCTTCATGGGCACGGCGATGCTGAAGGCCGTCCTCGAGGCGAAGAAGCCCATCGCCGACATCTCCTTCGCGCCCGAGGACCCGTTCACGCTCGACGAGCTGGCCCGCGCGTCCGGAGTCCCGGCCATCGTCGACTGCGGCGTCTCGCCCGGCCTCTCCAACCTCGCCGCGGGGCGCGCCGAGTCACTCTTCGAGGAGACCGACCTCGTCCGCATCATGGTGGGCGGCCTCCCGTTCCGCCGCGTGCTCCCGTACGAGTACCGCATCGTGTTCTCGGCGACCGACGTGATCGAGGAGTACACGCGTCCCGCGCGCCTCGTGCGCGACGGCAGGCTCATCACGGTGCCGGCGCTCTCCGAGCCCGAGCTGTTCGAGTTCGCCGTCGCGGGAACGCTGGAGGGCTTCCTCACCGATGGCCTCCGCACCGTGCTCCGCACCGTGAAGGCGCGGAACCTCGAGGAGAAGACGCTGCGCTTCCCGGGCCACGCCGCGAAGATCGCTCTCCTCAGGGATACCGGCCTCCTCTCGAACGAGCCCATTCTCGTGAACGGCGTTTCGGTCTCGCCGCGCGCCGTCACCGAGGCCGTGCTCTTCCCGCTCTGGAAGCTCCCTCCGGGAGACGAGGAGTTCACGGTGCTCCGTGTGGTGGCCGAGGGCCGTTCGGGCGGCCGCCGCGTGCGGCGGACCTACGAGCTCTTCGACCGCACCGACGCCAAGACCGGGGCGACCTCCATGGCCCGCACCACGGGCTTCCCGTGCACGATCGCGGCCCGTCTGCTCGCCGAGGGCGTTCTCCGGGAGCCCGGCGTGCGCCCGCTGGAGCTGCTCGGCAAGGAGCCGAGCGTCTTCGGCGCGCTGGTGGACGGACTTCTCGCCAAGGGCGTCGTCTTCACCGAGCGGGCCGAGGAAGTGGTCGAGGCCGGCTCCTGAGAGGTCCGGGGGGCCCGCGCCTGCCCGGCGAGAAGACCCCGGGCCCCCGCGCCCGGAGCCGCGCCGAGAACGCTCCCGGCGAGGACGCGAAGAAGAAGCTTCCGAAGAGCGAGCGTCTCAAGGCGCTGCTGCCCGAGATCAAGGAGCTCATCAAGCCCCGCGCGGGAATCCTCGGCCTCGGGCTCGTGCTCATGGCGATCAACCGGGTGTCGGGGCTCGTGCTGCCGGCTTCCACGAAGTTCCTCATCGACGACGTCGTGGGCAAGCGGCACGTCGAGCTCCTCGCGCCGCTCCTCGGAGGCGTCGTGCTCGCGACGATCGTGCAGGGCGTCACCTCGTTCTCGCTCACGCAGCTCCTCTCGAAGGCCGCGCAGCGTCTCATCGCCGAGCTCCGGCAGAAGGTCCAGCAGCACATCGGGCGGCTCTCGGTCACGTACTACGACGCGAACAAGACGGGCGCCCTCGTCTCGCGAATCATGAGCGACGTCGAGGGCGTGCGGAACCTCATCGGAACGGGGCTCGTGGAGTTCTTCGGCGGGCTCCTCACGGCGTCCATCGCGCTCGTCGTGCTGTTTCGCATCAGCCCCCTCATGACGGTCCTCGCGTTCTCGTTCTTCCTCGTGTTCGGGGGCGTGCTGTGGAAGGCGTTCGGCACGCTGCGTCCGATCTTCCGCGAGCGGGGCAAGATCTACGGCGAGGTCACGGGCCGCCTCACCGAGTCGCTGGGCGGGGTTCGCGTGGTGAAGGGCTACCACGCGGAGGATCGCGAGGCGAAGGTGTTCTCGGGAGGCGTGGGCCGTCTGCTCGAGAACGTCCTCAAGACGCTCACCGCCACGTCGGCCATGAGCCTCGCCTCCACGGTGCTCCTGGGGCTCGTGGGCTCCCTCGTGATGTGGATCGGAGCGAAGCAGATCCTCGCGGGCGAGCTGACTCTCGGCGGCTTCTTCACGTACACGCTCTTCCTCGGCTTCCTCGCGGCGCCGCTCTTCCAGATCGTCGCGATCGGCACGCAGATCACCGAGGCGCTGGCCGGGCTGGAGAGAACCCGCGAGGTGCTCGGCGAGCGGCCCGAGGACGCGGACCCGAAACGCACGCGGGATCTGCCGCCGATCCAGGGGGACGTCGTCTTCGAGGACGCGCGGTTCTTCTACGACGAAGGGAAGGAAGTCCTTCACGGCGTCTCGTTCCACTCGGCCCCCGGCACGGTGACGGCCCTCGTCGGGCCGTCGGGCTCGGGCAAGAGCACCATCATCGGTCTCGTCGCGGCGTTTCACGCGCCCACGGCCGGGCGCGTTCTCGTGGACGGCGTGGATCTCTCCACGGTGCGCCTTTCGAGCTTCCGCTCGCAGCTCGGCGTCGTGCTGCAGGAGACGTTTCTCTTCGACGGCACCGTGCGCGAGAACGTGGCGTTCTCACGCCCCGACGCGACGGACGAAGAAGTGATGGCCGCCTGCCGGCTCTCCCGCGTGGACGAGTTCGCCGAAGGGTTCGAGCTGAAGTACGAGACGATCGTGGGCGAGCGGGGCGTGAAGCTCTCGGGAGGTCAGAGGCAGCGCGTGTCGATTGCCCGCGCCATTCTCGCGAACCCGCGCATCCTGATTCTCGACGAGGCCACGTCGAGCCTCGACTCCGAGAGCGAAGCGCTCATCCAGGAAGGCCTCGGGCACCTCATGAAGGGGCGCACCACGTTCGTGATCGCGCACCGGCTCTCGACCATTCGCAAGGCCAGCCAGATCCTCGTGGTCGAGGGCGGGGACATCGTCGAGCGCGGAACTCACGCGAGCCTCTTCGAGGCCCGGGGCCGCTACTACGAGATGTACACCAAGCAGCACGGCGTGGAGACGAACCTCTTCCTCGCACCCGGGGAAGGGGACTCGGCACCGGGAGACGAAAGCGAAAAGGGCTCGCGCGAAGCGAGCCTGGCCGACGCCGTCCGGCTCCTGTCGCGCTAGCGAAAGGACCGCCGGACGGGGCAAACGAAGCGGGGGAACTCGTTCGCCCCCGATGATTCAAGGCACGACAGCCTGGCCTGGGGGGTCTGGGGGGCGCGGTCTCGGAGCGCCCCCCAGGATCTTCAGCGGTCTTTGCGGACGGCCTCGTTGACGCGAATCGTGCGGCCGTCCATCGTGGAACGGTCGAGCGCCTGCATCGCGGTTGCGGCGGCGCCCGAATCGGGCATCTCGACGAAGCCGAAGCCCTTGGAGCGACCCGAAGCCCGATCCATGACGACGGAAGCCGAAGCCACCTCGCCGTGCGGCGCGAACAGTGCGCGGAGTGAATCGTCGGTGATGGAGTACGGGAGATTGCCTACGTAGAGTTTCATCTGGAAAGTCCTTCGCCCTAGTTGATTCGTGGAGCCTACCTCGTGGAGCTTACCAGCTTGGTAATCTCCCGCGTCATGTCAGAGATCAGAGCGTTTCCCTCGGGCCGTCCGCCGAAGGCCCTCGCCGCAACCGTCGCGTCGGTCCCGTACGACGTCATCGACACCGCAGAAGCGCGCGCGCTGGCCGCGGGAAACGCCGTGTCGTTCCTCCACGTCTGCCGCCCCGAGATCGATCTGCCCGAGGGCACCGGGCTCTACGACGACGCCGTTTACGCGAAGGGCCGCGAGAACCTCGACGCGTTCTACGCGAACGGAACGCTCGTGGACGATCCCTCGCCGAAGCTCTTCGTCTACCGCCAGACCTGGCGCGGACGCTCGCAGGACGGCCTCGTCGCGTGCTGCTCCGTCGACGATTACGACCGGGACGTCATCAAGAAGCACGAGAAGACCCGGGCCGACAAGGAGAACGACCGCGTGAAGCACGTGCTCACGCAGTCGGCTCATGCCGAGCCCGTGTTCCTCACGTATCGGGCGGACGCAGGCATCGACGCGCTCGTCGCCGCGGTCACGGAGGCTGCGCCCGAGTTCGACTTCGTCGCGCCCGATGGCGTCGGCCACACCCTCTGGATCGTTCCCGACGACGGCGCGGCCGCCCTCGTCGAAGCCTTTCGCGGGATCCCCATGCTCTACGTGGCCGACGGCCATCACCGCTGCGCGTCGGCCTCCCGCGCCCGGGCAGCCGTCGCCGCGAAGATCGGGCCGCTCGCTGCGGACCATCCCGCGAACTGGTTCCCCGCGACGATCTTCCCCGACGCCGCGCTGCGCATCCTGCCGTACAACCGGCTCGTGAAGGACCTCAACGGGCGCGAGCCGGAAGCCTTCCTCGAGGAGATCCGCAAGCAGTTCGCCGTGGCGCCCGACGCCGGTCCGGAGCCGCGTCGCAAGGGCGACGTGCGCATGTACCTCGGAGGGGCCTGGTACGGGCTCACGCCGCTTCTCCCGGTGGACGAGAAGGATCCCATCTCCTCGCTCGACGTCTCGGTGCTGCAGGACCGGCTCCTCGCCCCCGTGCTCGGCATCGGCGATCCGCGCACGGACAAGCGCATCGATTTCCTGGGCGGCATCCGCGGTACCGACGAGCTGGTGAAGCGCGTGGACTCGGGCGACTTCGCCGTGGCGTTCTCGATGTACGAGACGACGCTGGCGGAGCTCATGGCGATCGCGGACGCCGGCGCCACGATGCCTCCGAAGAGCACGTGGTTCGAGCCCAAATTGCGCTCGGGCCTCTTCGTCCATCGATTCTGAGCGAGAGGGAGCGGGCATGAAGGTACTCGTCGCGGACAAGTTCGAGGAGTCGGGGCTCGGCGGGCTGCGGGCGCTGGGCTGCGAGGTCGTCTACGAGCCGAAGCTGGAGGGCGAGGCGCTCGGCAACCGGCTGGCCGAGACCGCGGCCGAGGTGCTCGTGGTGCGCTCCACGAAGGTCTCGGCAAAGGAGCTCGCGCAGGGCACGGGTCTCGCGCTCGTGATCCGGGCGGGCGCGGGCGTCAACACCATCGACCTCGCGGCGGCCTCGGAGCGCGCGATCGCGGTGTCGAACTGTCCCGGCAAGAACTCGATCGCCGTCGCCGAGCTCGCGTGGGGGCTCATCCTCGCGCTCGACCGGCGCATTCCGGAGCAGACGAAGGATCTCCAGAACGGCGTCTGGAACAAGGCCGAGTACGGCAAGGCCAAGGGGCTCGCCGGGCGCACGCTGGGTGTGCTGGGCACGGGAGCGATCGGCCGCGAGGTGCTCTCCCGCGGGCGGGCGTTCGGGATGAAGACGATCGCCTGGAGCCGTTCGCTCGACGACGCGAAGGCCGCCGAGCTGGGCGCCGAGCGCGCCGGCAGCATCCACGAGCTCGCGCAGAGGAGCGACGTCGTTTCGGTTCACGTAGCGCTCTCCAAGGAGACGCGGGGCTTCCTCGACGCCGCGTTCTTCGGCGCGATGCGCGAGGGAGCGTCGTTCGTGAACACGAGCCGCGGCGAGATCGTCGACGGCGCGGCCCTCGAGGCCGCCGTGCGCGACCGGGGGATCCGCGCGGGTCTCGACGTCTTCGCGAACGAGCCGTCCGGCGGCACGGGCGCGTTCGAGGACGGCATCGTGAAGCTCGCGGGCGTCGTGGGCACCCACCACGTGGGCGCCTCGACCGATCAGGCCCAGAACGCGATCGCCGAGGAGACGGTGCGCATCGTGAAGGTATTCAAGACCACGGGGCAGGTCCCGAATGCCGTGAACCTCTCGGACCGCACGCCGGCGACGCACCTTCTGAGCGTGCGCCACCGCGACCGCGTCGGCGTGCTCGCGCACGTCTTCGGGGAGCTTCGCGCCGCGGGCCTCAACGTCGAGCAGACGGAGAACGTCGTCTTCGCGGGGGCGCAGGCCGCCTGCGCGCGCATCCAGCTCAGCGGCGAGCCCGGCCCCGAGGTTCTCGCCCGCATCCGCGAAGGCTGCGAGGACGTCCTCTCGGTAGGCCTGTCGAGGCTCTGATCCTGGGGGTTTCTCGATCCCCCCAGGCCCCCCGCCGGGGGCCTACTGTGTCGCCGTAAAGAGCCGGGTTTTCACGGCGTCCCTCAGGAAGGGAACCGAGCAGCCCACGAGGACGAGCCAGACGGCGACGTTGGCCGAGAGGACGAACGGGAGCGGTCCCCGAACCGTGAAGATCACGAGAGGCATGTAGAGCGCCGAGAGCGCGAGCCCCAGTCTCTGCGGGGCCCACGCGAGAGAGACGGCGCAGAGGCCGAGGAGCCAGGTGATGTACCACTCGTGGTTGCTCGAGTTCGCGAGCACGAAGTACGCGACGAGCGTCGCGAGGCACGCGTCCGAGAGGGCCGGCCGCGCCTTCGCGCGGAGCATCCAGAGGAGCAGCCCGGCGTAGAGCGCGAGGAAGAGGCCCGTGAGCACGAGCTTCCAGCTCCCGGCGGTGGCCGGCGTGAGGAGGCCGAGGACCCCGGGCACGTGGTAGATCGAATTGCGCAGCACGCCGCTCGTGGACTGCGCGACGTCGAGAAGCCGGGTCACCGAGGACGGCTGCATCGCGTGGAACGCCGCGAGCGCGCACACGAATCCGAGGCTTTCGAGAACAGCGCCGGCTCGTCTGCCCCCCGAATCCTCCCGCCTCCAGGCGTGGACGAAGAAGAGCGGCACGAGGAGGATGGGCATGTACTTCGCGCTGGCCGCGGCGCCCAGCGCGAGGCCGCTCCAGAAGAACGGCCGGCGTTCGTGCAGCACGAGCGCGAGGAGCACGAACGCGTTCATGAAGTGGTCGTTGTGGCCCGCCGTGAGGACGTTGAACAGGATCAGCGGGTTGATCGCGTAGGCGAACGCCGCGAGCCGCCGGTGGCGCTCCGGCGCCAGGCGGAAGACGGCCCACGTCGCGAGCGCGTGGAGCGCCAGGTGGACGAGCTTCACGAGCACCAGCGCGAGCGTGATGGAGCCCCCCGAGAGGCCCATGGTGAAGGCCATGACCCGCTGGAAGATCGGGCCGTACGTCGCCGGGAGCGTGAAGAAGCCCGGGAAGACGTTCTGGAACATCGGATCCCGGCCGAAGCCCTTCACGCTCGCGATCGGGGCGAGATACGGGTCGACGCCGTAGTGCGCCTCGAGCCAGCCGAGGCCGATGCCGTAGAAGACGTCCGGCGAGAGCCAGGGGAGCCCCGCGCAGGCGACCGCGAGGAAGGCGGGGACGAGGCGGAAGGGCACCGACTCCTCGCCGCGCGCGGCGAGGTCCGCCACCCAGCGGACGTAGAGCCCTCCGAGGAGGAGGAACAGGAACGCGTGGAAGAGGCGTCCCGAGAGGACGAAACGCGACTGCTCGGCCGGCGGGAGGTCCCGATGGAGACCGAGAAACCAGTCGAACTCGAACGGCGTGAGGGCAAAGGGCATCCCGAACCAGACGCGCACCGAGGGGGCGATGAGGGCGCACCACACGGCGAGGAGGAGGATCGGCTGGGCGAGCGGTGATCCGAGGACCTTCGCGCGGTCTCCCGAGGCATCCATCTTCAGGAGCGGCATGCGGTCACGCAGGGGGAATCCTACGATAGCCATGCGCTCTCACGCGTTTTACGCGGGCGCCCGAACGCGTCAAGCGCCGTATCATCGATTTCGGGAAAATTCCGGCCGTCCCGATGGAGGGTTCATGAAAGACGCGCTTCCGGCCCGAACGCTTCTCGACTACTTCGACTATGCGGCGGGCAGCGGAAAACCGAATCTCCTCTGCTCGAAGGTCAACGGCGAATGGAAGAACGTTTCGGCCGAAGAGTTCGCCAGGAAGGTGAAGGGTTTCGCTCTCGGTCTCGCGACTCTGGGCGTCGACCGCGGCGACCGGGTCGCGATCCTCTCGGAGAACCGGCCCGAGTGGCCCATGACCGACTTCGCCACCCTCGCCCTGGGCGCGATGTCCGTGCCCATCTACATCACGTATTTCGCGCCCCAGGTGGAGTACATCCTGAAGGACTGCGAGGCCAAGGTCGTGGTCGTCTCCAACGCCGTCGAGCTCCGCAAGGTGCTCGACGTGAGGAGCCGCTGCCCGAACCTCCTCCACGTCGTCCTCATCGAAGGGGAGCTGCCCGGGGTCGACCGCATCTCGACGTTCGACCAGGTGGTCCGCCGCGGCGAGCAGATGCTCGCGACCGACAAGCTCGCGTTCGACGAGCGCGTGTCGACGATCGAGCCCGGCGACTTCGCCACGATCATCTACACCTCGGGCACCACCGGTGAGCCCAAGGGCGCCGTGCTCTCGCACGGCAACTTCGTCTCGAACGTGATGACGACCTCGAAGTTCTTCGACGTCACCGAGGAGACGATCGCGCTCTCGTTCCTCCCGCTCTCGCACGTCTTCGAGAGGATGGTCGACTACCTCTACTTCTCGCGCCGCGCGTCGATCGCCTACGCCGAATCGATCGAGAAGCTCACGGACAACTTCCAGGAGATCCGGCCGCACGTGTTCGCGGCGGTGCCGCGCGTGTACGAGAAGATGCTGGCCCGCGTTCAGGCCGCGCTGGAGACGGCGCCCAGCATGCGCAGGAAGATCTTCGGCTGGGCGACGGATCAGGGAAAGGAGCGCCTCGGGCTCCTCGAAGGCGGCAAGGACGTTCCGGGCTTTCTGGATCTCAAGTTCAAGATCGCCGACAAGCTCGTCTTCTCGAAGATCAAGGCCCGGCTCGGGGGCCGGTTCCAGATGGCGATCTCGGGCGGGGCGCCGCTCTCCAAGGAGGTCGCCGAGTTCTTCTGGGGCGCCGACGTGAAGATCTACGAGGGCTACGGCCTCACCGAGACGAGCCCGGTGCTCACCTGCAACCGTCCCGGAGCGTGGAAGACGGGCACGGTCGGGAAGGTGATCCCCGGGGTCACGGTGAAGATCGCCGACGACGGCGAGATCATCGTGAAGGGTCCGAACATCATGGAGGGCTACTGGAAAAAGCCCGAGGAGACCTCGAAGGTCATCGACGCCGACGGCTGGTTCCACACGGGCGACATCGGGTCGTTCGACGAGAACGGCTTCCTCACGATCACCGACCGCAAGAAGGAGATCCTCGTCAACGCCTACGGCAAGAACATCGCGCCGGCGCCCATCGAAGGCGCGCTGAAGATGGTCAAGTACGTGGCCTCGGCGGTCCTCATCGGCGACAAGCAGAAGTTCCTTTCGGCGCTCATCGTGCCCAACTTCGACCGGCTCGAGAACTGGGCGATCGCGAACGGCGTGGAGTGGAGGAACAAGCAGGACCTCATCCGGCACCCGAAGTGTCGCGCGCTCTTCCAGCAGATGCTCGACATCGTGAACGGGGACGAGCCCTCGGAGCGGCGGATCAAGGCCTTCTCGCTCATCGAGAACGACTTCTCGATCGACGGCGGAGAGCTGACCCCGACCCTGAAGGTCAAGCGCCGCGTCATCGCGACGAAGTACGCGCAGGAGATCGACACGATGTACGCGACGGCCGACGCGGTCGCGCACGAGGACTGAACGCCGCCTAAGCGGGATTTGCCTCGAGGAACTCGAGGAGGTGCCGGGCCGATTCGTCCGGCCTTTCCAGGGGGAAGCAGTGCCCGGCCCCGGGCAGCTCGACGAGGCGGGAGCCCGGAATGCTCCTCGCGAGCTTCGCCGAGTTGCCGGGCGGCACGAGGCGGTCGGCGTCGCCCGTGATCACCAGGGTGGGCTTCGCGATCGTGGCGAGACGCGAGTCCGTGTCGTGCCGCAGGATCGCTCCCAGCTGGCGCAGCACGATGCGCGGGGTGGCGGGTTCCGCGCGCGAGAGGAACGACGCGAACGCGGCCAATCCCCCTTCGGGAGCCGCGAGGAAATCGCGCGATACGAGGACGCTCGCGAGGGGCCCCAGGCCGCGGCCCCGGCGCGCGCGGGCGTTGCCCACGAGGAGATCCATCTGCGTGCGGAGCGTGGGCTTGAGGCTGCGCCGCCACCCGGCGAACGTCGCGCCGAGCACGAGGGCCGCCACCCGTTCCGGGTGCCGCAGCACGAGGTGGAGCGCGATCATTCCGCCCATCGAGATCCCGAACACGTGGGAGCACGCGATGCCCTCGGCGTCCAGCACCGCCACGGCGTCGGCGGCCATCGTCGCCATGGAGAGAGCGTCCGACGGCGGGTCGGACCGGCCCGTGCCCGCGTTGTCGAAGAGGATCACCCGGAAGCGCCCGGCGAGCCTCCCGGGGAGCGCGTCCCATGCGCGCGACGAGAACGACATGCCCATGATGAGGAGGAGCGGCGGCGCGCCGGGCTCACCGAGCACCGCGTAGTGGATCCGCCGGGAGCCGGCGGTCGCGAAAGGCACCCGCCTCCTACCGCAGCATTCTGGAAAGTCGCTGGAGAACCCTGTCGGCGCCGGGCTCGTTCATCTTCTGACGGGCCTCGGCGAACGGGAACCAGGCGAGATCCTCGGACTCGGCGTCCTGCTTCTTCACGAGCTGGGGCGTCACGGTGAAGAGCGCGTAACGCACATCGTGATGATGGTGCGCGGGCTCGGTCTTCCATTCGGGAATCGGGTGGACGTCGACGTCCAGGATCTCCTCGGAGAGGAACCGGATCTCGGTGAGGCCCGATTCCTCTTTCGCCTCGCGAAGGGCCGTTTTCTTGGCGGAGCGCTCGCCGTCGTCGTGGCCGCCCATCTGGAGCCAGCGCGCGAGGCGCTTGTGGAAATGAAGGAGCACGCGGTTCTTCGCGGGATCCACGACGAACGCGCTGCCCGTGATGTGGCCGGGGGTGTAGTGCGTTCTCGAGAAGCACTCGGGAACGTTCGTCACGAGAGCGAGCAGGACGGTGCGGTGCCGCTCTTCGGCGGCGTCCACAGGGACGTGCGCGAGGAGGGCCTCGCGGAGCGCCATCCGATCGGGGTCGAGGGTCTGGGCCATTTCCGGAAGATATCAAGCGGATCTGTTCGTGTGGCTCCGGGCGTTCCGCCCTGCGCACCTGGGGACGGTGCGTTCCGGCATCATCCCGGCCGATGGCCCGGAAGAGCATGGCGGTCGCGCCCCGGAGGAATTCGCCCGGTCCCGTTCCATGGGCCCTCGCGATCGCGTTCCTGTTCCTCGCGGGCACCGCGGACGAACGCACGTTCGGAACGGTGAGCGACGAGCAGCAGATGCTCTTCACGTCGGTGTCGATCGCGACGGCGGGGGAGATCGGCATCGCCCGCGGACCGCTCTTCACGGTGCACCGGCCGGCGGGCGATGCCGTGGCGCCCTACGGCATGGGGCAGCCGCTCCTGCAGGTGCTGCCGGCCGTGCTGGCGGGCCCCATGGAACGCTCGTCGGGAGCGGGCTCCTCGCAGACCCTGTTCGTGCTGGTCGAGATCCTCGTCGTGCTCGCCGCCGCGTTCGGCGCGTCTCTCGCGGCCGGGGCGCTCGGGGCTTCGCAGAACGCCCGGGCCCTCGCGCTCCTCGCGGTGGCCGCGGCCTCTCCGCTCTCGCCCTACGTCTCGTCGAACTACGCCGAGCCGCTCCAGGCGGCGGCGTTCTCTTTCACCCTCGCGTGCTCGGCTCTCGCGGCGTGCGCGTCCGGCAGGCGCTCGCTGCTCCTCGCCGCGGGCGCCGGGCTCGCGGCGGGTGTCGCCGTGCTGACCAAGTCGATGAACGTCGCCGTGGCGCCGTTCCTCCTCCTCCCGCTGCTCCTCGACCTTCGAAGCGATGGAGCTCCCTCGCGTCCGCGCCTCGTGATGGCCGCCACTGCCGGCGCGTTCCCGCCGTTGGCGCTGTGGCTGGCCTTCGAGATCGTCCGCTTCGGGCGGCCCTTCGCGAGCTATGGCGGCCAGAACTTCACGACCCCGCTGTTCGAGGGCCTCGTCAACCTGCTGGGGAATCCCGCCGAGAGCCTGTTCCTCTACTTCCCGTTCGCGCTCCTCGCGTTCACGGCGTTCGCGGCGATCCGCGGCAGCGGGAAGCGCGGCACGCTCCTCGGCGTCGCCCTGGCCACGACGGCGTCGTTCGCTCTCGTCGCGGCGTGGTGGTCCTGGGACGGCGGTCCCGGCTGGGGTCCGCGCCTCCTCGTGCCCCTCGTCCCTGTTCTCGCGGCGCTTGCGGCCCCGTTCTTCGATCGCGGGCCGTTCGCGCGGAAGCTCTCGATCGGGCTCGCCGCGCTGGGCTTCGGCATCAACCTGCCGGGCGTCCTCCAGCCCGACGCGGCCGTCTCGGCTTACGTGATGTCGATGCCGCCCCTCGCGGTGAGCGAGGCCGAGGCATCCCGGTATCCGCCGTACTTCCTGGAGAGGGACGCGGCGGGCCGCCCGCTCGTGCCGCGTCCCTTCGTGGCGTATCGCGACCTCACGCTCCTGCCGCTCCGGCTTCACTCGTTTCTCCTGGGTGCTCGCCTCCAGGGGAACACCTCCGAGACCGTGGCGCGCATCGAGGCCCGGCCTCCGTGGGCCGCGTCGCGCCCCGACCTCGCGCCCGCGGGGCCGGCGAAGGGCGGCTCGGCCTCCGTCGACGCGCACCTCCGTTCCCCGTTCGCCTGGCCGCACCTGGGAATGTCCCTGTCGAAGCCGCGCGACGAGAGGGCCGACGCCTACAACATGGCCTACCTGTCGGGCCTCGCCGATCAGGTCCTCCGTGCCGTGGACGTCGGCGAGAGGGAGCGTGCGATGCGGCTCTCGGAGGGTCTGTACGAGATCTCGCCCTCGGGCTACACCGCGGCGCTCCACGCCGAGGCGCTGCGGGCCGCGGGCCGCCCTCAGACCCTGGACTCGTTTCTCGCCACGCTGCCGCCCGAGAGCCAGTCGTCTCCGTCGTTGGGCGTGGTGCTCGCGCTCCGGGCCCGGGATGCCGGAGACGAGGCGCTGGCCCGCGATTTCCTCGGGCGCGTCGCGACCGTGTTTCCGCGTCCCGGGATCCGGAAGGCGATGGCTTCGCCTCTCGCGGCCTGGCCGAAGAACCTCCACGGTATGACGGGGGAGAACCTCGAAGAGCGGGCCCTCGCGGCGCCGGAGTTCCGAAGAGGCGACAATCCGCCGAAGTGAGATCCCGGTTGATCCTCGGGCTGGCGGTCGCCGTGGGCGCTTTCTGCGGGGCCGCCCTGAGCCCGCTTTCGGCGGGACCCTTGCCCGTGCCCTCGAAGCCGCGCTACGTGTTCCAGCGGATGGGCGAGGACGTGCTGGGCGCACGCACCATCACCGCGCTCCGTCAGGACCGCGAAGGATTCCTCTGGGTCGGCACGTCTGACGGCCTCTTCCGGTTCGACGGCGCGACGCTGGTGCGCTACGGCGCGAGCGAGGGGCTCGAAGGGGATGCGATCACGTTTCTCGCCGAAGCGCCCGACGGCACGCTCTTCGCGGTCACGAACCGCGAGGTCTCCTGGAAGAGGGGCGACCGCTTCGTGCGGCTGCCTCTCCCCGTGCCATCCGAAAGGCGGCGCCTGAGGGGCCAGGTTCTGGCGTTCGACGCACGGAGCCGCATCTATGTGGCGACGGCGGCGGGTCTCGTGAGGTTCCCGTCCACGTCGGACGCGGGCTCGCTCCTGGGCGGGCTTCCCGAAGGCCAGGATCCGCGGGTCACCGCGGTCACCGTGCTGAAGAACGGGACGGTCCTCTTCTTCGCGGGGAACGACGTCTTCCAGCTCGGCGGAGACGGCGCGATGGCCGAGCGGCTCGCCGTGGAGGGCGGCGCGACGGGTCCGGCCTCGGCGCTCCTCGAGGACGCCTCGGGCCGGGTCATCCTGCGAACCTCGACCCGGCTCTACCGGCGCGAGCGGCCGGGCGAGCCCTTCCGGTCCGACGACGTGGGCCTGCCCGGAGCCAACGACCTGGGCACGATCGCGCTCGACCGCCTGGGTGAAGCGCTCGTCCCGACGCCGGTGGGGCTCTACGTGAAGCGCCTGGGGCGCTGGGAGGCCATCGACCGCACGCGGGGGCTCGCCTCCAACGCGGTGCTCGCCGTCTGCGAGGATCGCGAGGGCGCGCTCTGGATCGGATACGGGGGGGGCGGCCTCGAACGCTGGCCGGGGC
>JAEUQS010000727.1 GCA_016789625.1 Acidobacteriota bacterium
AGATGGGTACCGAGACGCCGAGGCCGACGGACCACATGAGAGGGAGCCCGCCCCGGTTCATGTAGGCCGCCGACGCGACGAAGTCGGGGCGCAGGTTCCGGCGGGCCAGGTCTGCACCGAGCTGAGCCCGCTCCTTCGCCAAGAGGGCTTCTCTCAGCTCCGGGCTGACTTCGTCCCCCAGCCGAAGAGCCTCCTCACGGGAGAGCGGCTCGCCGCCCGAAGGCGGTTGCACGAAGCCAGCGCCCACGATCTCCGATGCCGCGACGGGCCTCTGAAGCACGCGAGCGAGCTCGATGCGGGCGGTCTCCTCGGCGGCCTCGTCCCGCACGCGCTGCTGCAGGAGCCGCGTGCTCTCGCTCTGGGCGCGGAGCACGTCTTGCTGACTCCCCATCCCGGCCGAATAGCGGCTCCGCGTGACCTCCTCGATGTCCTTCCAGGTGTCGATCTGCTCCTCGACCACGCCGAGGTTCGCGCGCGCCAAGAGTATGTCGGCGTACGCCCGCCGCACGGCAGCCTCGACCCCGAGGCGCGCGCGCGCGGTGCGGGTCTCGACCTCGCCTGCCTCGGTCGCAGCGATCCGGCCCGCGAGCGCCTGCTTCCCGGGAAAGGGAAGCGCTTGCTGGGCCATGAGCTGAAGGCGCGTCATGTCCTGTGTGCCGAGCGATGGCTGGGCCCCGTCGTTCTCGTAGCCGAGCGAGAGCATCGGGTCCGGCAGTGCCGAAGCCGGACGGACGCGCTGCCGTGCCGCTTCCGCGAGCGCTCGGGCCTCGATGATGCCGGCATTGCGCTCGACTGCCTCGGTGATCAGCCGCTCGAGCTCGGTTCCATTGCGACTGTCGGAGACAGGCTGCGCCGACCCCGGCGCGCTGAGAACGATGAGGAGAGAGCACCACGGAACAATGCTCGAAACGGGCATCGGAGACCTCTTGTCGGAGCGAGAGAGGCAATTGAGGGACCAGTCGATGGCGCTCGGGAGCCTCGGAGCAGGAGGGTGAGCCCGAAGCTCTTGCACACACGAGCAAGGATGCGTCCGGATCATTAGGAGCGGATTAGACCCGCCTGACGCACCTGCATCAGCGGCGCAGGCGGCTTCTCTAACGAGCCTCTAATGCTCGCGGCCTACCTTGTGGCCCGTGAACCTCGAAACATGAGAACGAGCGCCCTGTTCGCCCCGCTCTTTCGCCCGCTCTTCGCCGGCGCGCCTCCAGCCGAGGCGGCGCCTCCGGCCTCGCGTACCTTGCACGACGTCGAGGGCGAGCTGGAGGCGATCGCCCGGGAAGTCGAAGCCCGGCGGCTCGAGGCCGAGGCCGAGGCAGCCGAGGAGAGCGCAGTGAACGGGAGCGGCGGTGAAAGGCTCTCCGAGGTCGCTCGAACCCTCGCTCGCCAGAAAATCTGGGTGGTCGAGCGAGACGCGCTGCGCGCTCGTCTGGAAGACGAGATCGCCAGCCTCCATTCCGGCCTCGGGACCGGCATCACCCGGGAGGCGCTCCCCCGCCTTCGCCTCCTGCTCGCAGCCCACGACCCAGATGCCTTTGCGAAGCCGGGGATGACGATCGAGGAGCAGATCGAGGGCTCCGTTCTGAGGCTCCTCTCTTGCCGGGCAGGCGAGCGCGCCTGGGAACGCGCGAGTGAGCTGATGTCGCGGGCCGGGTTGTCGTGGCCCGCTCCCGACGGACTCGCTCCAAATTCTTCCGACGCCGAGCTTCGCGCCGTGATGCTGAAGCACCAAGAGCTGCTCCGGGAAGATTTCCTCGGCGCCGGAGGGCACAGCCTCTCCGGCCTCGTGTGTGGCGAGGTGCCGGCCTGGAAGTATCGTTACCCGGTTCCAGGGTCCTATCTCTGGCAACAGACGGCGTTCCGAGGCATCGCGGCCGGCCTCCGCGGCCAGCTCTTCGCCGCCGCTCTGGAGCTTTGGATGTGGCGTCCGCCCGATCTCGAGTCGCGCCTCGTCGCCACGCTCGAAGCCGAGCTTCAGACGGCTCGCCGGGGCCTCGAAACAGAGCGCGGCCGTCCGCGATCCGATGGCGATGTCGCTGCACGAATTGCGGAGGTCTGTACCAACATCGCGCCCGGCATCGTTTGGGACTTCGTCGAGCCGAGCCTGTCGTGGGATGGTCCCGGCCCCACGGTGCTTTCGCTCGCTTCCGGGCTGAGCTTCGTGGACCCGGTCTGCGGCATGTCGTTGAGCGCCGCGATGGTGCGCTGCCGCCACGAGCACGAGGGTGCCACTTTCTACTTTTGCGCCAGTGCGTGCGCCGACAGGTTCCGGAGCGGCCCCGCCCGCTACCTGAGAGCATGAGCCCCGGGACCCTTCCACCCGAGGTCGGTCCTCGTCAGAATGGGCCGTATGCCGGCCGGGAGGGATGTGCCATGAGGATCCTCGTGGTCGAAGACGACCGCAAGCTGGTCGAGGTGCTTCGGCAGGGTCTCAAAGAGAACGGGTTCGCTGTCGATACCGCGGCCGACGGCAACCAGGGCCTCGAGCTCGCTCTCGCCACCGGCTACGACGCGATCATTCTCGACCTCATGCTGCCCGGGATCAGCGGTGCCGACTTGCTGAAAGAGCTGCGGGCGCGACACGGGGTGGCCCCCGTCCTCATCCTCAGCGCCCGTTCCGCGGTGGAAGACCGGATCCGCGGTCTCGACCTCGGCGCGGACGACTACCTCGCCAAGCCGTTCAGCTTCCAGGAGCTCCTGGCCAGGCTGCGCGCGATCACACGCCGGCCCGCCGTGGAGCCGAAGAACACCCTCGCCGCCGCGGACCTGGAGCTCGACGTCGCGCGTCGCGAGGTGCGACGGGCGGGCCGGCCCATCGAGCTCACCGCGAAGGAGTTCTCGCTCCTCGAGCTCCTTCTCAGAAAGAAGGGAGTCGTCGTGACGCGCGGCATGATCCTGGA
>JAEUQS010000095.1 GCA_016789625.1 Acidobacteriota bacterium
TCTCGTGGGACGACGCCTGGGAGATCACCACGAAGACCTGCGGCTACACCAACCACACGCTCCTGCCGGAGGCCCTCGAGAAATGGCCCGTGGACCTCTTCGCGGCGACGCTCCCGCGGCACCTCGAGATCGTGCACGAGATCAACCGCCGCTTCCTCGACGAGGTGCGCGGGCGTTTTCCGGGCGACGAGGGCCTGGTGTCGCGGCTGTCGCTCATCGACGAGGCCGGGGAGCGCTACGTGCGCATGGCGCACCTCGCGGTGGTGGGGAGCCACACCGTGAACGGCGTCGCGGCGCTCCATTCGCAGCTCCTGCGCGACGAGCTGATGTCGGACTTCGCGCGGCTCTGGCCGTCGCGCTTCACCAACGTGACGAACGGCATCACGCCCCGCCGCTTCCTGGCGATCTCGAATCCCGGCCTCTGCCGGCTCGTGGCGGACGCGATCGGGGAGGGTTTCGTCCGCGATCTCTCGCGCCTCGAGCGGCTCGTGCCGCTCGCCCAGGACGCCGCGTTCCGGGAAAAGTGGCGCCGGGTGAAGCGCGAAGGCCGCGCGGTCCTCGCGGCGGAGTGCCGGCGGAGCGCCGGCGTCGACGCCGATCCGGACAGTCTCTTCGACGTCCAGGTGAAGCGCATCCACGAATACAAGCGCCAGCACCTGAACGTCCTCCACGTGCTCACGCTGCTCCATCGTCTGCGGCAGAACCCCGGCCTCGACCTCGTGCCGCGCACGGTCGTCTTCGCGGGCAAGGCGGCGCCCGGGTACGCGATGGCCAAGCGGATCATCAAGCTCATCCACGCGGTGGGCGACGTCGTGAACTCCGACCCGTGCGTGAAGGGCCGTGTCCGCGTCGCCTTCCTGCCCAACTACAGCGTTCGGCACGCGATGAAGATCCTGCCCGGGGCCGACCTCTCCGAGCAGATCTCCACCGCCGGCAAGGAGGCCTCGGGCACCGGCAACATGAAGCTCGCTCTGAACGGCGCGCTCACCATCGGCACGCTCGACGGCGCGAACGTGGAGATCCGGGACGCCGTCGGCCCGGAGAACTTCTTCCTTTTCGGGATGACGGCCCCCGAGGTCTCCGCGCTCAAGAGCCGGGGGTACCGTCCGCGCGACTTCGTGGAGCGCGACGAGGAGCTGCGGCTCGTGCTGGAGGGGCTCCTCACCGGAGAGTTCTCGGGCGGCGACCCGGAGCTCTTCCGCGGGCTCGTCGAGAACCTCCTCGAGAGCGATCCGTTCTGTGTGCTGGCCGACTACCGGGCCTACGTGGACGCGCAAGGGGCCGTCGAGCGAGCCTTCCGCGACGAGGACTGGTGGACCAAGGCCTCCATCCTCAACGTGGCCCGCGTGGGCCGCTTCTCGTCGGACAGGTCCATCGACGACTACGCGCGGGAGATCTGGCACGTGAAGCCCTCGCCCGTGCCTCCCGTCGAGGAGGATCTCGAGACCACGCTCGCCCCGCGGGGCCGGTAGACGGGAAAGGAGGGTCGTCATGAAGGAGCAGCCGCCCGTGCCGACGGCCGAGCAGCAGAAGGCCCTCGCCGAGTACGCGCTCACACAGGACGAGCGCTACAGGAAGCTCCTCGACCTCGCCCGCGGGAACGAATCGTCTGCCGCGTGGACGGCGGCGTTCAGCGTTCTCCCGATGCTCGCGGCAGGCGTCGCCCTGAATGCCCCCTACCTCGGCATCCGGCTTCCAACGGCCCTCGTGATCACGATCGTCGTGTTCACGGCGCTCCTCGGAGCCGTGGAGAACCGGCACCGCCGGCGCGTCGACGCCGTGATGCGCGTCCTCGAGCACCACCTCAACCTCGCCCGCGCGGCGCCGCCTCAGGGCGAACCGGAGAGACCCACCCGGTCTGCGCCCGCATAGACGTTGAGGCGGCCCTGCCGCGCGAAGGCCGCGAGCACGAGGCCCGTCTCCTCGGCCAGCTCGACGGCGAGGCTCGACGGCGCGCCCACGGCCACCAGCGCCTCGATTCCCGCCATGGCGGCCGTCTGGACGATCTCGAAACCGGCCCGGCCCGACACGAAGAGATAGGGCGAAGGCGGCCTCCCGGCCTTCCACCAGGTCCCGATCACCTTGTCCACCGCGTTGTGTCGCCCGATGTCCTCCCTCGCGAAGACGAGCGTCCCGTCTGGCGAGAAGAGGGCCGCCGCGTGCAGGCCCCCGGTTTCCCGAAAGACCGCCTGTGCGGAGCCGACCCTCTCCGGGAGGTTGGCGAGGAGCGCGCCATCGAACGGCCCGCCGTCGAACGGCCTGCCGTCGAACGGCCTGCCGTCGATCTGTGTGCCGGAATCCTCACGGTGCGAGGGAAGGCTCCGCACGAGGCGCACGACCTCCTCGCGCGACCGCGCGCCACAGACTCCACAGGCCGCCGTCGCGGCCAGATGCCGGGCCTCGGGGAGCCGGCGGCGCGCGGCATCGCCGAGCACGGCGACGAGCGCGTTCCGGTGCTCGTCGCCCGCGCCGGGCGGGGGCTCGAGCGCCACCAGATCGTCCTCGGTCCGAAGGACTCCCAGGGTCAGCAGGAGACCGCAGGCGAGATCCTCGTCGGCCCCTGGCGTGCGCATCGTGACGAGGAGCGGCTCGTGGGTTCCGGGCCCCGTCCGCACCCGCAGCTCGAAGG
>JAEUQS010000813.1 GCA_016789625.1 Acidobacteriota bacterium
AGCGTCTGCCCCGGGTAGGACCTCTTCTCGAACGCGATGAGGAGGCCGCAGAGGATCAGCGTTCCGAGCGCCTCGTAGAGCTGCGTGGGGTGGAGCGGGATTCCGAGCGGCACGCCGACGTTCTCGTGCGCGAGGGGATCGGTGAACGTCACCGCCCACGGCTTCTCACACGCCCGGCCCCAGCAGCAGCCCGCGAGGAAGCACCCGATCCGACCGAACGCCTGCCCGAGGGCGACGACCGGAGCTGCCGCGTCGGTGAACGCGAAGAACCCGATATCGCGTTTCCGGAGGAGGACGAAGGCTCCGATGAGCCCGCCGATGAGGCCGCCGTAGAAGACGCCGGCCGAGCGCAGCAGAGAGAGGAAGCCCGCCCAGCTCGAGACGAAATGAGGCCACTCGACGATCACGAGGAGAATCTTCGAGCCCACGAGGCTCGAGATCAGGATCCAGACGGCGACGTCCACGGTGGCGTCGGCCGGTATGCCGAACGACGGGGCGCGCCGCCGGAGGAGCCAGAGGCCGGCCAGGAACGCCAGGGCCATCATGAGCCCGTAGCTCGGGAGTCCGAAGGACCCGATGCGGAAGATCTCGGGATGCATCAGACCTGCCTGCGGATCGCCGTGGTGTTGACGTCGTCCTTTTCCGGGGAGTGCTTCCAGATGTCCCAGGCCAGGATGAGGACGCCCACGGTGATCCCGCTGTCGGCGACGTTGAACGTGGGCCAGTGGTGCGTGCCCACGTAGACCTCGAGGAAGTCGGTCACGGCGCCCTGCCTCAGCCGGTCGATGAGGTTCCCGAGCGCTCCCCCCTGGATGAGCGCGAGGCCCGTCTGGAGGCGCGCGTCGGACACCCGGGCCTTCAGCGCGTACGTGAGCACGAACAGGAACACGACGAAGGCCACGCCCGTGAGAAAGAAGGCGCGCCAGGCTTCGGGGAGGTTGGCGAAGAGGCTGAAGGCCGCGCCCGTGTTCTGGACGTGCAGGATGTCGAAGAATCCGGGGATCACGTTGAAGCCCGTGTGGAGCGGAAGATGGGAGACCACCAGATACTTCGTGAGCTGGTCGAGCAGGATCACGACGAGCGTGATCGCGAAGTAGACACGCCTTTGCGGGAGATGGAGCGACCCCAAGCTCACGCCCCCGGCTGGAGGACGCCGCGGCAACGGCCGCAGACGCCTCCCTCTTCCACGTCGCGCCGAACCTGCCAGCAGCGGGGACACTTCGAGCCCACGGCAGGTACCACGGAAAGGAGCAGTCCCTCGTAGGACGAGGCAGGCTCTCCGGACTCTTCCAGGCGGACCTCCGGCACGTTGAACAGCTCGGCGAGGCCGGTCATTCCCAGACCCGTCGTCTCGAGATCGGCCGCGAGGGCCGAGTGGGCACCGAGGACGACCGCGGCCTGTGCCGAGGAGCCCACGGAACCGTCCCGCCGGAGGGGCTCGAGACGCTTCTGCACGTCGTCGCGAAGGGCCAGGAGCCGGTCCCATGCCGCGTGCACGTCGGCCCCCAGGGCGGGCAGCGAGAGGTCGTCCCAGGTGGCGAGCGCGGGCGTCCGCTTCCTTTCGGCCCTCGGCAGGTGCTCCCAGATCTCCTCGGCCGTGAACGGACAGAGAGGATGAAAGAGCAGCGCCATCGCCTCGACGACGCGGTAGGCCGCCGTTTGCGCCGAGCGCCGTACCGGGTCGTTCGGCGCGAGGACGTACAGAGCGTCCTTGCGGACGTCGCACCACAGGGCCGAGAGGTCCGAGGTCGCGAGCTCGAGGAGCCTTCGCGCCGCGGTGTGGAACTCGAAGCGCGCGTAGGCGCCCTTGGTCTCCTCGATGACCCGCGCCGTGCGTCCCAGGATGAAACGCTCGAGCGGCGCGAGCGCCCCGGCGCTCACGGAGTGGACCGCGGGATCGAAGTCCGCGAGCACGGAGAGCAGGAATCGCGCGGTGTTGCGGATCTTGCGATACGCCTCGGCCGTGCGCGTCAGGATCTCGTCGTTGAGCCGCACGTCGTCGGTGTAGTCGGCGTGAGCCACGAAGAGCCGCAGGACGTCGGCGCCGTGCTTCGCGATGACCTCGTGCGGAACCACGACGTTGCCGAGGGACTTCGACTGCTTGCGGCCGGCGCCGTCCACCACGAAACCGTGAGTGAGAACGGTGTCGTACGGGGCCTTGCCCGTGAGCGCGACCGAGGTGAGGAGCGAGCTCTGGAACCAGCCGCGGTGCTGATCGTGGCCCTCGAGGTAGAGCACCGAGGCCTTCGTGGCTTCGGCGTACGGGTCCGCGATGCCGTAGGCCCCGGAGCGCAGCACGGCCGCATGGGAGACGCCCGAGTCGAACCACACGTCGAGGATGTCGCGCACCTTCACGAAGCCCTCGCCGGCGAAGGCCCTGTCTTCCTCGGGGATGAACGCGCTCGCGGGGAAGGCCTCGTCGTCGTACCAGGCGTCGGCGCCGTGCACCCTGAACGTTTCCGTGACCCGCTCGAAGAAGCGCTCGCGCCGGGCGACGTCCTCTTTCGAGGTGGACTGCCGCGCCGGGTAGTGCTCGATCCGGCCGTCCGCGTGCGTGCGCACGAGGAACGTGATGGGGGAGCCCCAGCGGCGCTGGCGCGAGATCGTCCACTCGAGCCGGTTTTCCACCATGGCGCCGATGCGGTTCGCGCCGAAGCCGGGCACCCACGTGACCGCCTCGCGGATCTGGGCGAGCGCGGTGTCCTTGAGCGGGGTGAGGTCGATGAACCACTGGTGCGTGGCGCGGAAGATCACCGGGTTCTTGCAGCGCCAGCAGTGCGGGTACGAGTGGGGGAGGTCGGCTTCGTGCAGGAGGATCGTGCCGGAGGCCTCGCCCGCGCGGAGCGCCGCGAGCACCGCGACGTTCGCGCTGACCTCGGGCGTCTTCGGCGAGACGACGCGCTTGCCGCGCAGGGATTCGGGTGCGTACACGTCGTAGAAGCCCGCCTCGTCGACGGGGCAGAGCGACGGGTCGTCGACCTTGAAGCCCGCACGCTTGACCGCCTCGTAGTCGTCTCGCCCGTGCCCGGGTGCCGTGTGCACGAGGCCGGTGCCGTCGGTCGTCGAAACGTGCTCGCCGAGGAGGAACCCGAACGAGGTGCCATCCAGATCGAAAGGACGCTTGTACCTGGGCTTGGCCGCCGCGATGGCTGCGCCCGTTCGCGCCGAGCCCTCGACGACCTCGAGGTCCTTCCAGCCGAGCGTCGTCGCAACCTGGCCAACGAGCGCGGAGGCGAACAGGTAGAGCTTCGCCGGATCGCTCGCGCGCCGGGCCAGGACGTACTCCACCTCGGGCCCGAGAGCGACGGCGCGGTTGGCCGGAAGCGTCCAAGGGGTCGTCGTCCAGATCACGGCATAGAGAGCGGCGCCCGAGACGAGGTCGCCCCAGATGGCTTCTCCGCCGAGCATCGGGAACGCGACGGTGATCGACGGATCGACCTTGTCCTCGTACTCGACCTCGGCCTCGGCGAGGGCGGTCTTGCAGCTCACGCACCAGAGGACGCTCTTGAACCCGAACGTGACGAGCCCCTTGCCCACGAACTCGCCGAACGCCTTCGCGATCTCCGCCTGGTAGACGAAGTCCATCGTGGCGTAGGGGGCGTTCCATGCGCACAGGATGCCGAGCCGCTGGAAGTCCACGCGCTGGTCGGCGATCCACTTGTCCGCGTACGCGCGGCAGGCCTTGCGGATCTCGACGTCGGACATGCCCTTCTTCTTCGGGCCCAGCTCCTTGTCGACCTTGATCTCGATGGGGAGGCCGTGGCAGTCCCAGCCGGGCACGTAGGGCGCGTCGAAGCCGTCCATCACCCGGGCGCGGACGGTGATGTCCTTCAGGATCTTGTTCAGGGCATGGCCGATGTGGATCGTGCCGTTCGCGTACGGCGGACCGTCGTGCAGCACGAAGACGGGCGAGCCCTTGCGGGCCGCCCGGATCTCTTCGTAGAGGCCCCCCTCGAGCCAGCGCTTCAGCCTCTCGGGCTCACGCTTGGGGAGATCTCCCTTCATGGGGAAATCCGTCTTGGGGAGAAGGAGGGTGGACTTGTAGTCGCGCTCTTCCATAAGAACCGCGGAGACTACCGGGCCGGAGCGGCCCTGGAAAGCCGTTACACTCCAGGCCCTTGATGAGCGTTCTCCGAACGGGCGTCGTGGGCTGCGGCTACCTCGGTCGCCACCACGCGCGCATCCTCACCGAAATCGAGGGGTCCGAGCCCGTGGGCTTCGTGGAGAAGAGCGACGAGGCGGCCGCCGCCATCGAGGCGCAGCACGGCGCCAAGGGCATGGTGAGGCGCGGCAGCATCCGGGAGCTTCTCGACGCCGGCGCCACGGCCGTGGTGGTCGCGACGCCCACGTCGACCCATGCCGAGGTCGCCGAGGAGCTGCTCGCGGGCGGGGCCGACGTGCTCATCGAGAAGCCGATCTGCGTGACCCTGGCCGAAGCCGACCGGCTCGTCGCGCTGGCCAAGGAGAAGGGCCGCGTGCTCCAGGTGGGGCACATCGAGCGGTTCAACCCGGCCGTGGTGGCCGTGCGGCCCCTCGTGACGCAGGTGAAGTTCATCGAGGCGCACCGGCTGGGCGTGTTCGTCGCCCGTGCCCTCGACGTGGACGTCGTCCTCGATCTCCTCGTGCACGATCTCGACATCGCGCTCGACCTCGTGGGAAAGCCCGTCGTCGAGATCCGCGCCGTGGGCGTCCCCATCCTGAGCCAGAAGATCGACATCGCCTCGGTGCGCCTCGCGTTCGAGGGCGGCTGCGTCGCGAACCTCACGGCCTCCCGCGTCTCGCAGGACCGCACCCGCAAGTTCCGGTTCTTCCAGCCCGACTGGTACTTCTCTCTCGACACGCAGGCCCGCGACGTGACGGCCTACCGGCTGGACCGCATGTCGGGCCCGCCGCGCGTCGTGGAGTGGCCGCTCACCGCGTTGAAGACCGATCCGCTGACCGAAGAGAACAAGGCGTTCCTGAAGGCCTGCCGGGAGCGGTCGGCGCCCGAAGTGACCGGCGAGGACGGCCGCGCGGCGCTGAAGCTCGCGCACGACATCCTGGCCCAGATGGACGTCAGCCCCGGCTGAGGAGTTGCTCATGAAGCGCATCGGACTCGTGGGAGGCAGCGGCCTCTACAACCTGCCAGGTCTCGTCGTTTCCGAGGAGCTCCGCCTCGAGACCCCGTTCGGACCGCCCTCCGACGCGTACGTGCTCGGCACGCTCTCGGGCGTGCCCGTCGCGTTCCTGCCGCGGCACGGACGGCACCACGACATGCTCCCTTCGGAGATCAACTTCCGCGCGAACGTCTGGGGCTTTCGCAAGCTGGACTGCCACTACCTTCTCTCCGCCTCGGCCTGCGGCTCGATGAAAGAGGAGCTCCGTCCGACCGACATCGTGCTGCCCGACCAGTTCATCGACCTCACGAAGCACCGCGTCTCGACGTTCTTCGGCGAGGGCTGCGTGGGCCACGTGTCGTTCGGCGATCCCGTCTCGGCGAAGCTCCTCGACGCCCTCGCGGCGGCGGGGGCCGAGGAGAAGGCCGTCGTGCACCGGGGCGGGGCGTACGTTTGCATGGAAGGGCCGCAGTTCTCGACCAAGGCCGAGTCCAACCTCTACCGCTCGTGGGGCGTCTCGGTGATCGGCATGACGAACGCGCAGGAGGCCAAGCTCTGCCGCGAGGCCGAGATCGCGTACGCGTCGATGTGCCTCGTGACCGACTACGACTGCTGGCACGAATCCGAGGAGGCCGTCACGGTGGAGGCCATCCTCGGGATCCTGAAGACCAACGCCGAGACGGCGAACCGCGTGCTCGCCAGCGCAGTGAAGAGGCTGGATCCCGAAGCCCCGCACGAGGCGTCCGAGGCTCTCCGCTTCGCCGTGCTCACGCCGAAGGAACACGTGCCTCACGCGACGCGACGCAAGCTGTCGCTTTTCCTGTCGAAGTACTGGGGAGAATGATGAAGAAGATCGTCGTCACCGGATCGGTCGCCTACGACTACCTGATGACCTTTCCGGGCAAGTTCCTCGATGTCGTGGTGCCCGACAAGATGCACCGCCTCTCGGTCTCGTTTCTCGTGGACGAGATGCGCCGCGTGCGCGGCGGAGTCGCCGCGAACATCGCCTACAACCTCGTGCTCGTGGGCGCCGCGGCGCGGGTCATGGCGACGGCGGGGCCCGACGCCACGGACTACAGGGCCTGGCTCGAGAGCGAGGGCGTCGACGTCTCGGGTCTCCGCATCTGCGAGGACGTCTTCACGGCCTCTTTCTTCGTCTCGACCGACCAGGACCAGAACCAGATCGCCACGTTCTACGCCGGCGCGATGGCCAAGGCGGCGGAGCTTTCGTTCCGGGGCCAGGATCATTCCGATATCGGGTTCGTCATCGTGGCGCCGAACGATCCGGCCGCGATGCGCAAGTACGCGGAGGAGTGCCGCGAGCTGGGCATTCCCTTCGTCTACGACCCCAGCCAGCAGGTCGCGCGCCTCACGTCGGAGGATCTCCTCGCCGGGCTCGAGGGCGCGGAGATCCTCATCGGCAACGAGTACGAGTTCGGGATCATCGAGAAGAAGACCGGCCTCTCGGAGGTCGAGATCCTCGGGCGCGTGCCCGTCGTGGTCGTCACGCGCGGCGAGGAGGGCTCCACGATCGCTCTTCGCGGGGGCACCCCCGAGGCGCCCAACGGCGCCGAGACGTTGCGCATTCCGCCGGCGAAGCTGAACGGCGAGGCCGTGGACCCGACGGGAGTCGGCGACGCGTTCCGCGCCGGCCTCCTCGCGGCGCGCCTCAAGGGTCTGCCGTGGGACGTCGCGGGGCGGGTGGGCAGCGTCGCGGCCGTGTACGCGCTGGAAACGCTCGGTCCGCAGCCCCGGCGGTACTCGCACGCGGAGTTCCTCGCGCGCTACCGGGAAAACTACGGAGGCGAAGGTCCGAACGCGGGACTCGAGGCGCTGCTCTTCGGCTGAGCCGGACCGAAGATTTGCTGCATGGTCAGGAGAGGGTTCACCTCGAGGCGTCTCCTGAGATCGCTGGGTCTCACGGACCGGCAACCCAGTTCGGCCCGGAACGTCATGGGCTGGGCTTCCAGCGCGTCGGCCCAGAAGGCGTCCTGAACGGCATCCGTCCATTGGGCGGCGTGGCCCCGGGGTAAGGCCCAGTGCGAGAGCACCCAGCTCTGAAAGACCGCCTCGATGGCCAGATCCCGGAACGCGTCCCGCTGTTTCTCCAGGTGTTCAACGGAGACCGGCTCTCGGAGGGGGCTCCACGGGTGTCTGCGAAGGGAAGCCCCTTTGTCCGACGTGCGGAACTGCACCCAGTCCTGATAGGACATGTCGTCGGCGAGCTGCGTCGCCCAGAGCGTTCGATCCCGATCGGAGTCCTTTCCGCTACCTGTTCGCTCGCTTTCGAAAAGAGCGGCGATTCGACGGTTGATGGTTCGGTTGTGGGCCTCGAGATGCCCGGCCGTCGGAATCCACTCTGCGAGACGCGCTTGGATCGTTGCCTCGAGCCCCGGGCCGAACTCTTTTTCCAGGATCTGGTTCCGGGCGAGTTCCCGTCCGTACCAGAGGACTCCGGAGCAAACCAAGGGGCTTTTCGATCGATCGGGGTCCTCATCGATCGGGTTGCTCTTTCGAAAAGGGCGCTGTTCGACCCGACCCGTGCCCACCATCATGTCGGGCTCGGGCGGAATGGGACCGGGAGGCCATAGCAGCGCGGAGAGGACCGCGAGGATCACGGCGAAGACCTGCGTGCGGCATCAGGAAAGATCAGCGATCGCACAGACTCTCCTCCACAGTCCCTCGATTCGAACACAAGACGATCCGAAACGCAGGATGCAGGCGTCGCCAAGGATCGACGGATCGGATGGGGGTTGTTGCTAAACTCGGAGGTTGTGACGAACGTCTTCGAAGGGCATCTCTCCGCCTCGGGCCGCCGGTTCGGCCTCGTCGTGTCCCGCACCAACGACCTCGTCGTGGGGCGCCTCCTCGACGGCGCGCTCGACGCCATCCGCCGACATGGCGGGAACGACGACGATGTCGTGATCGCGCGGGTTCCGGGCGCCTGGGAGCTGCCTCTGGCGCTCCGCGACCTGGGGCGCGCCCAGCGCTTCGACGCGCTCATCGCGCTGGCCGCAGTGATTCGCGGCGGGACGCCTCACTTCGATTACGTGGCGGGCGAGTGCACCAAGGGCTGCTTCCAGGTTTCCATGGAGCTCGACGTGCCCGTGGCGTTCGGGGTCCTCACCTGCGATTCCCTGGAGCAGGCGCTCGAACGCTCGGGTGCCAAGGCCGGCAACAAGGGCTGGGAGGCCGCGATGGCCGCCATCGAGAGCGCGGACCTCCGCGCGCGCCTCCGAGGCTCCCTGCCAAAGACGCCGTCATGAGCGGCAAGCGCCGCAAGTCGCGCGAGCTGGCGCTCCAGCTCCTCTACCAGAACGACGTCGCCGGAACCCCCGCCGACGAGATGTTCCGGAACACGGAGGAGTACGTCGAGGCGCGGCCCGAGGTGCAGGAGTTCGCGTCGCGGCTCGTGCTGGGGACTCTCTCGAAGCGCGACGAGATCGACGGCAAGCTCTCCGAACGCTCCGAGCACTGGCGCCTCGGACGCATGCCCGTCGTGGACCGCAACCTCCTGCGCCTCGCGCTGTACGAGCTGCTCTTCGAGAACGACACGCCCGATGCGGTGGTGATCGACGAGGCCGTGGAGATTGCCAAGAAGTTCTCGACGCCCTCCTCGGGCCCCTTCGTCAACGGCGTGCTCGACGGCATTCGCCGGAGGACCGAGGCCGAAGGCTCCCGCCGGGGAGGAGCCGGGTGAGAGCGCCTCGATTCCTCGTGGCCGCGTTTCTCGGAGCGTGTCTCGCGATTCCCGCCTGGGCCGCGGACGGCGAGGAGTGGGCCCGCTATCGCCTCCATGGCGACAAGACCTGGCAGACGGTGCGCCCCGTGGAGAATCCCGGCTATCGCGTGCGCCTCTCCGCGCCCGATGGCACCACGCTCGAAGCCCGCGTCGAGATCGACCGCTATCCGCTCCTCGACGAGGCCCCCATGCCGCCGGATCCCGCGACGCTTTCGCCGGAAGCCCGCGCCGTGCTCGCCGCACCCCGTGCTCACGACGAGGAGCTCGAGCGGGTTTCCGCCGGCCTGGTGCGGGGCACCGAGACCGTGCTCGAGGCCGTGCAGCGTGTCATCGCGTTCACGGCGCGGCGCATCCGCTACGAGCTCCCGACTCCGGGTGGCCGGGAAGAGACGGCCGCGGGCACGCTGCGCAGCGGTCGCGGCGGCTGCGTGGGCCGTTCGCTCCTCGCCGCCGATATCCTGAACCGGGCCGGGATTCCGGCCCGCCAGGTGACGGGCGTTCTCACCGCCGCAACGGAGACCGAGCTGACGCCCGACACCCGCGCGGCCTACAGCGACTATCTCGGCGGCGTGCGCCACCGCTGGATAGAGGCGTACGTGCCCGGCCTCGGCTGGGTGCCGTCCGATCCGGGAGGCCTCGCGAACACGGTCACGTCCCGGCATCTCGCGCTCTCGGGCCCGCCCCTGCGCGATTTCCAGGTCGAAACGGTGCTGCGGTCGAAGTCGGCACGCACGCCGAACCTTCCCGGTCTGCCGGGCCTCGTGCCCCGGCTGGGAACCTCGGCAGCCGTACTCGGCGAGATCAAAGGAGCTCCATGACGGATACCGCCCTGCGCGTCCTCGTCGTGGACGATTCCGCGACGGCACGCCTCCTCATCGTCGAGGCTCTCCACGAGAGCCGCACCCGCCGCGGCCATGCCGTGGACGTCATCGAGGCCGCCGACGGCTTCGAGGCGCTCCGCCAGATTCCGCGCGGCCGGTTCGACGTCGTGCTCACCGACATCAACATGCCCACGCTCTCGGGCCTCGAGCTCATCCGGATGATCCGGGCCCGCCCCGAGCAGAAGAACCTCCCCATCGTGGCGATCTCCACCGAGCGGGCTCCCGACGACGTCCGCCGCGCGCGCGAGGCCGGGGCCGACGGCTACCTGGGCAAGCCCTTCGAGCCCGAGACTCTCGACCGGCTCCTCGAGGAGGTTCTCACGCACGTCCGGGGCGCCGCGCCGGGGAGCGCGGGAGCCTAGACGGGCAGCCCATGCCCGAAGGGAGCGCACGCTTCCTGCGAGAGTTCGTCTCCGAAGGGGAGACGCTGCTCGCACAGGCCGAGGAGCACCTCTCCGTCCTTTCGGAAGGCAGCGAGGATCCGGCCCCACAGACCCTCAATGCGCTGTTCCGCGCCGTGCACTCCTTGAAAGGGGTGGCCGGGATGGTCGGGCTGCCGGCGTTCGCCGAAGCCGCGCATGCTTTCGAGAGCCTTCTCGATGCCGTGCGGCGCGGGCAGCTGCCGTTCGACCTCGTGGTGGCGAACGCGACCCGCAAGAGTGTCGAGGCGCTGCGCAAGGGCGTCGCCGAGGTCGCGAAGAAGGGGAGCGACGCCGCGTTTCCGCCCCTCTACTTCGCGCTGATCGAGAAGGCCCGGGTTCCCAGAGTCACCGTCGTTCGGCCCGAGCCCGAGGTGAGCCTTCCTCCCGATCTCGCGGCCGTGATCTCCGAGTACGAGAGGACCCGC
>JAEUQS010000830.1 GCA_016789625.1 Acidobacteriota bacterium
GCGTCCTCCGGCGCGGAAAGGACGCACATGAGCGCTGCCGCTTTCGATGCCCCGCCCGTTCCGGCCTCCCGGCCGAGCGCGGAATCCCTCCGCGACGTCCTTCGATCCGAGCGCGAGAGGATCCTCCTGGCCGACGCGCGGGCCGACGTGTCGGGACGCGTGGATCCCGAGCTCCTCGGGCTGCTCCGGAGCGCCGGCTTCTTCTCGGCGACGGTGCCCGCTTCGCTCGGAGGCCCCGGCCTCTCGCTCCTCGAGGCGACGCAGCTCCTCGCGGGCCTCGCCGCTCTCTCGCCCTCCGCGGCGCTCCTCTGCGCGATGCCCCTCGGCACGCTCGCGATCACGGGGCTGCCCGAGAGCTTCGTGCCGGCCGGCCAGCGCGAGGCGTTTCGTGCCCGGATCCGCCTCATGGCCGAGCAGGCGCTCGCGGGCCGCATCTTCGGCGTCGCGAACACGGAGCCCGGCACCGGAGGCGATCTCGCGAACACCCGGACGCGCTCCGTGCGCGGGAGCGACGGGATCGTGAGGCTCCACGGGTTCAAGAGCTTCGCGAGCTTCGCCGGAAGCGCGGACGTCTGGATGTCGAGCGCGCGGGACGAGGAGGGGCACGTGGACGCCTACCTCGTCTCGAGCAGGGCCCCCGGCCTCCGCTACACGAGCACGTGGGACGCCGTGGGAATGCGCGGCACCGAGTCGATCGGCGTGCACCTCGAAGGGGCCCCCGCCGAGGATCTGCTCGGCTATCGCGGCATGCTCGAGGGACCCAACGCGCGGCACTTCTCGACGCTCGGCTTCGCGGCCGTGTTCACCGGAATCGCACGGGCCGCGCTCGAGGAGGGCCGTCCGGCCGCGTCCCAGAGCGCGTGGGCGGGGGTGCGTCTCGCCGAGGCCGCGATGCGCACCGAGGCGGCGGCGGCCCTCGTCGAGTCCGTGGCGCGGGAGGGCGGGGACTGGCCCCTGCCGCCCGGCTACCGGACCCGCGCGGTGATGGCCAAGACGTTCGCGGCCGAAACCGCGGTCGCCGTGGCGGAGACGGCGAACCTCGCGCTGGGCGGCCGCGTGTACGGAACCGCGAACGGCGGGCGGGCGGCCCGGCTTCTGCGCGATGCGCTGTCCGGCCCCCTGCTCCGTCCGCCCCTCCCCCTCGCGTACCAGGAGATCGCCCGGGCCCTCGCGGAGGGCTGAGCGTTCCGCGCCACCTGGCGATCGAGAGCTGGTAGCCTGAACCCGTGACCGACGGGCGAAGCCAGGTTCGAAGGCTGTGCGTGTACACGGCCGGTGCGGTCCTCGTGCCCCTCCTCTTCTTCCTCGTCAGCCTTCGGAACCTCCAGGATTACGGCGAGACGAGCGACGAGGCCTACGACCGCATGGTCGGTCAGTTCTACGTGTTCGACTACCCGAAGACCGGCTTCGAGATGCTGCCCGCGAGGCTGGACCCGCTGCAGCAGAACTACGGGGCGTTCTTCGACACGGCCGACGTGTGGTTCGCGAACTGGGTCTGGAAGGAAAAGGGCTGGGTGAAGGACGAGATCCCGGCTCACCACATTCCGATCGCCTTCGTCTCCAGCCTCCTCCTCGCGACGGTTTTCCTCCTGGGGACCTTTTCGTACGGCCCCGCCTGCGGCTTCGCCTCCCAGCTCGCCCTCCTTCTCATGCCGCAGTTCGTCGGGCACTCGCAGAACAACATGAAGGACCAGCCGGTCGCGTTCTTCTTCTCGCTCGCGATGCTGGGGTTCCTCCTCGCGATCCGCAAAGGCTCCCTGTGGCGGTTCGCGCTCGCCGGCGCGCTCGGCGGAATGGCCTACGCCGTCAAGATCAACGGGATCTTCGTGCTCCCCGTCGCCGGGCTCTTCGCCCTCCCGTTCATCCTCCGCGAGCCCCGGAAGATCCCGCTGTGGTGTCTGCGCTTCGCCGTCGCGACGGTCGCGTACGTGGCCACGGTGCCGCTCCTCTGGCCGCTCTACCGCACGAACACGCTGGCCCGCTTCGGCGAGACGCTGCGGGCGTTCCGGGAGCATTGGTACAACGAGCTCGTCTTCTACATGGGAGCCCACTGGGCCGCGCGCGACGTACCCTGGCACTTCCCGTTCGTGATGCTCGGCCTCAACACGCCGCTCGTCCAGCTGACGCTCGGGCTCCTCGGGCTCGGAATCCTGATCGGCCTCCTCGCGAGGAAGCGTCTCGACGAGGCCGCCCCGCTCCTCCTCTTCAGCGTGTGGCTGTTCGCCCCCATCACCGTCCAGCTGCTCTCGAAGGTGCCGCGCTACGACGGCGTCCGCCACTACCTCTACCTGCTGCCCGCGCTCGCGCTCCTTTCGGGGACCGCCGCCGTGAAGCTCTGGGGCTGGGCCGCGGAGCGGCGTCTCGGTCCTCTCTGGCTCCGGGCCGCGGTTTTCGCGAGCCCGGCCGTCCTCCTCGCCGGGACGATCATCGGGTATCACCCCTATCAGGTCGTCTTCTTCAACGCGCTCGCGGGCGGCCCCGCCGGAGCGGCCAAACGCTTCGAGCTGGACTACGCCGGGACCTCTCTTCTCGAGGCGTCCCGGTACATGGACAAGAACTTTCCGAAGGGAACGCGGGTCTGGTTCACCCAGCCCGGTCTCCACAGGTTCCGCGTCGAGCTCGACCGGATCTCGTTCGTCGAGCCCACGAACCGCCCGAACTACAAGGTCAACCTGCGCCGCGGCATGGTGAAGACGTACGACACCGACGACGACTACCTGAACCCGCGCCGGAAGGTCGTGTTCCGGGTCGCCGTGAAGGGCGCCACTCTCCTCGAGATCCTCGAGATGGAGGAGAACCGCGATGTCGTGGACGGAGCCACGATCGAGCCGGACGCCGAGGCCCCCGTACAGCCCGAGCCCGGCCTCCGGGCGCGGGTCACCACGGACCATCAGCCGTTCCGGGACCTCGCCCCGCTCAAGCGCCTCTTCATCGAGTGCCCGGGCGGCGAGTACAACACCCACACCACCGAGCTCCAGGCCCAGGGCTACCTCCACGTCACCGAGGTCGGCCCCCACACGTTCGAGCTCCGCTCCGACGACGGCGCCACTCTGTGGCTCGGCAAGGACGCGCTCCTGTCGAGCGTGTCCCCCGCGGGCTCGACCAAGACCGCCGTGCTCTCTCCCGGCTATTACCCCGTGAGGCTGAAGTATCGCAACGAGATCGGCGAGGCCTGTCTCGGGTTCCGTTACCGGCCGCCCGGCGCGGCCGACCTCGTCGAGGTCGCCGCCCCCGTGCTCCTTCACGACG
>JAEUQS010000855.1 GCA_016789625.1 Acidobacteriota bacterium
CAGGAGGCCGTCCGCGAAGACGTGCTCGTGCCGCCAGGACGAAAAGGGCCCCTCTTCCTGGACGTCCACGAAGCGCACGGGCGGCTCCCACACCTCCATGCGGGCCACCCAGCGAATCGGAACTCCGAACGGCGATACCGAGAAGATCACCCGCGCGCCCGTCTTCATCACCTTCGGCTGCTCGATCACCTTGACGTGCTTCTCGGGCGGAGAGAGGCGCGGCAGAGCCGACGGATCCTCGTGAAAGCGGAAGAGCTCCCGCTGGGTCACGCCGGGCAGCTCGAGCTCGTAGCGCAGGTTTCTCATGAACGCTCTCCGATCGCGCTGCCGTCGCGGATGAAGCGGACGCGGCCCCTACAATTCGAGCCGCAGTGACCCTCTCTCCCGGCGCGCTCTTCGGACGCTATGTCGTGCAGCGCCTCCTCGGTGAGGGAGGAATGGGCGAGGTCTACCTGGCCGAGGACCCGAGCCTCGGCCGCAAGGTGGCCCTCAAGGTGCTCGCGCCGGGTCTCGGCCTCTCGCCCAAGGAGCGGGACCGGCTGCGCCGCGAGGCGCGGGCGGCTTCGGCGCTCAACCATCCCGGCATTCTGACGATCTACGACGCCGGAGAGGAGGACGGAGTCCCCTACATCGCGTCCGAATACGTGGAAGGGTTCACGCTCCGCACGCTCCTTCACCAGGGTCCGCTGCCGCTCCGCCGCGCGGTGGACGTCGCCGTGCAGGCCGCCGCGGCCCTCGGAGCCGCCTCGAGAACCGGGCTGGTGCACCGTGACGTGAAGCCCGAGAACCTCATGCTCCGGCCCGACGGCCTCGTGAAGGTGCTGGACTTCGGGCTCGCCCAGCCCGGCGACGAAGCCGGCGCCATGGACCGCACGAACCCGCGCGGCCTCCTCGGCACGCTGCGCTACATGTCGCCCGAGCAGGCTCGCGGAGAGGACGTGGACACGCGGTCCGACGTCTTCTCGCTCGCCGTGGTGCTCTACGAGATGGTCGCGGGCAAGGCGCCGTTCCAGGGGCGCGGTACCACGGAGACGCTCGTCGCGATTCTCTCGGAGGATCCCGTCCCCGTTTCCCGTGCGGCAGGGCAGGAGCTGCCCCCGCTCCTCGAGAGGATCCTCGAGAAGGCGCTCGCCAAGAGCCGCAGGAAGCGCTTCCCCACGCCCGACGCGCTCCACACGGAGCTCCGCAAGCTCGCGCGGGAGCTGGAGACGCAGGCCGGGGAGGACGAGCCGCCGCTGCACCTCGAGGACTCGAGCGACGGGCGCGATACGGAGCCCACGCGTGAGATGGTCGTGAGCCCGCTCGCGCAGGGAGTCCACAACCTGCCCGCCTCCGTCACCTCGTTCGTGGCGCGCCCGTCCGAGGGCGCCGTGGTGGAGAGCCTGCTCCGCCGCGACGGCGTCCGGCTCCTCACGCTCACGGGGCCGGGCGGCACGGGGAAGACGCGCCTCGCGCTCCAGGCCGCCGAGAACCTCCTCGCGGAGTTCCCCGGCGGCGTGTACTTCGTGCCGCTCGCGGCCCTCTCCTCGGCCGACATGGTGGTGCCCGCTCTCGCGCAGGCGCTGTCTCTCAAGGAGTCCGCCACGACCTCGGCGGGCGCCGCCGTGCGCGACCACCTCCGGAGGCGCCGGGCCCTCATCGTGTTCGACAACATGGAGCACCTCGTCGCGGCGGCCTCCGAGGTTGCTGCCCTCCTCGCCGACGCGCCGGGCGTGAAGGTGCTCGTCACGAGCCGGGAGGCGCTGCGGGTCGCGGGCGAGCACGAGTACCCCGTGCCGCCCCTGGCCGTCCCGGACCCCGATCGGCTGCCTGCCGTGGAGGATCTCGGCCGCTTCTCCTCGGTGGCGCTCTTCCTGGCCCGCGCGCAGGCCGTGAATCCCGGCTTTCGCCTGGACCGCACGAACGCGATGGCCGTGGCGCGCATCTGCGCGCGGCTCGAAGGTCTGCCTCTCGCGCTGGAGCTGGCCGCGGCCAAGCTGCGCGTCCTCTCGCCCGAGGAGGTCCTTTCGCGACTCGACAGCCGGCTGCGCCTTCTCACCGGCGGCGGGCGCGATCTGCCTCTTCGCCAGCAGACGATGCGCGGCGCCCTCGAATGGGGCTACAACCTGCTGGCGCCTTCCGATCAGGCCCTCTTCTCGCGGCTCTCGGTGTTCGCGTCGGGCTTCGGCATCGCGTCGGCCGCCGCCATGCTCGGCGAGAACGAGGACGACATCCTGGACGGCGTCACGTCGCTGGCCGACAAGAGCCTCCTCGTGAAGAGCCGCGGCGCGAGCGGCGAGATGCGCTTCGCGATGCTCGAGACGGTGCGCGAGTTCGGGCTGGAGAAGCTCGCCGGGAGCGGCCAGGAAAAGCGCGTGCGGCAGGCGCATGCCGCGCACTTCCGGACCCTCGCGGAGGGCGCCCGCGAGAGCCTCGCGGGCGAGGACCAGCCCGCGTGGCTCTCGCGCCTCGAGGACGAGCGCGGCAACCTGCGCTCCGCGATCGCGTTCTCCGCGTCGGAGAACGACGCGGAGACAGCGCTCTCCCTCGTGGCCTCGCTGTTCTGGTTCTGGTACCTCCGGGGGCATTACCGTGAGGGGCGGACGCTTCTCGACCGCGTCCTCGCCCGCTTTCCGGACGCGCCGGAGGCGACCCGGCTTCCGGCGCTCCTCTCGAGCGGCAGCCTCGCGTTCCTCACCTGCGATTACGGACGCGCCGAGATGCTCCTCGCCGAGGCCGCCGAGCTCGCTCGCGCCCTCTCGGACAAGACCGCGCTGGCCTCCGCCCTCCGGTACCTCGGCAGCCTCTCGCGCGAACGCGGAGACGTGGAGAGGGCGCTCGCGCTCCACGAAGAGAGCGGTACGCTCTCCGAGGAGCAGGGCGACGTGCGCGGCGCGGCGCGGGCGCGCAACCTCTGGGCCTTCGCGTCGTGGATCGCCGGACACTTCCCCGCGGCCGAGGCGGCCTCGATGGACACGCTCCAGGCGTTTCGGAAGCTCGGGGACCGCGAGGGCATCACGTGGTCGCTCCTCAATCTCGCGGCCTGCGCTCTCCTTTCGGGCGACGCGCAGCGCGGGGCCGGGCTCGCCGCCGAGGCGCTCTCGAACGCGGAGGAGGCCGGATACCGCGAAGGGGACGCCTGGGCAAAGGAGCTCCTCGGACGCACCGCCCTCGCCCGGCGGGACGTGCGGCGCGCTGGCGAGCAGCTCGCGCAGAGCCTCGAGACGCACTTCTCCCTGGGGGACCTCTGGCGCACGGCGAGCGCGCTCGAGGCGCTGGCCCAGGCGCGCCTGCTGGGCGGCCGCCCGCGGGATGCGGCAAAGCTCCTCGGCGTCGCGCGGAACGTGCGGACGACGATCGGAGCGCCCGTGCCGCTCGTGGAGCGGGAGTCCTTCGAGGCGACCACGTCCGCGCTCCGCGAGGAGCTCGGCGGCCCCACGTTCGAGGCGCTCGTCACGAGCGGCGGGAGCCAGCCCACCGCCCGCGGCATCGCCGAGGCGCTGGAGCTGGCGTCGACCTCCACGAGCTGACGCAACCCGGAAAAAGAGCGATCACCCCGCCTGGGGGGTCTGGGGGCGCGGCGCAGGAGCGCCCCCAGTTCACTACTTGATTTCGGCCGTCTTCTTCTTGGGCGGTCGCGCCGTGATGATCAGCCCCGCGGGACCCATGCCCCGCGTGGCGCCCGAGGCCGCGTCGCTCAGCTCGACGGCCGGACCGAACCGCTCCGGCGGCGCCTCACCCAGGGTGAAGATGCCGGCCGAGTCCAGGGAGAACGTCTGGCGCGGGTTCTTCTGCATGATGTTCGTCTCGGGCGCGGGATCCACGTAGCCGAAGACGTCGATCGCTTCCTTCAGACCCACGAGCTTCGGGGTGTTCACGAGCGACGAGCCGGCGACCACGAACGGCACGGAGCTGCGGGCGAGCACCTTCTCCCCCACCACGACCTCGACGAACGACGACACGCCGCCCGCCGGCACGATGAACGTGTGGGAGCCATCCAGCTCACGCAGCGGGGT